>CANQGH010000035.1 GCA_947601845.1 uncultured Bacilli bacterium
AGATAATTTTGTCCTAAGGGTTATAACAAAAGTACAGGCAACCCTATATTTTTTTATAACTCTAAAAGGGCAAAGGGAGTAACACTTCCGTTTTTATCTTATGGGGGAAGTAGTTTGTTAATAAGTATGGTTAGTATTGGTATTTTATTGAATATTAGTAGAAATAATTCAAATAATGATTGACATACAAGCTAGTATTTTATATATTTTAACTGTAAACAAAGTAAGGGGGAATTTTATATGAACACAATTACATTAATTAAAGAAGAAAAAATTGAAAACATGATTTATGAAGTAAGAGGAAAACAAGTAATGTTGGACTCTGATTTAGCAAAACTTTATGGAGTAGAAACAAAAAGAATTAATGAAGCAGTAAGAAGAAATCCCGAAAAATTTCCAGAAAGATTTTGTTTTAAATTAAGTAAAAATGAATATCTTGATATTCTAAGGTCGCAATTTGCGACCTTAGAATTAAAACCTGGTCAATATTCAAAATATTTGCCTCAAGTATTTACTGAGCAAGGTGTAGCGATGCTCGCCACTATTTTAAAATCTGATGTTGCAATCCACGTTAGCATTGCTATCATGGATGCTTTTGTAATGATGCGAAAATATATTTCTAATGAATTTATTCAACAAAAATATATTAACAATTTAGCGATAAAACATGATGAAGATATCAAATTGTTACAAGAATCCTTTAACAAATTTGAAGAAAAGAAAAAATATAATGAAATTTATTTTAATGGACAAATCTATGATGCTTATTCAAAAATAGTTGATATTTTAAAAGAGGCACATGACAATATAATTATCATTGATAACTATGCAGATAAAAATGTTTTGGATATGATAAGGCCCCTAAAAATTGATGTAATTATAATATGTAAAGATAATGGTTTATTAAAAGAAATAGATATAAATAAATATCAAAAACAATATAAAAATCTAAAAGTAGTTCATAGTAATGATTTTCACGATAGATACATTATATTAGATCAAAAAGAAATTTATCATTGTGGATCATCTCTTAATTATGCAGGTAGTAAAACTTTTTCAATTAATAAATTAGAAGATAAAATGGTAAAGAACAGTTTAATGAAATATGTGCTTGCGATTATAGAATAATATCCAAAAGTTGTATTTACAATGTTTAGAAAGTAACTCTTCCGTTTAGAAAGATCACAGACTATCAATAAAAATACTATAAAGAAGAAATTCTATAAAGCGAAATGCTATCTCATAGTTTATACAATAAGTGAAAAAATTACTATAGTTAGAATTATGAATCTTAATTGTATATTAGAACCATAAATTTAATTACAAAATGCTTTGAAATAATTGATTTTTGCGTTCAAAAAGTGTATATTATAGTCACTTAAGTGATTAAGGTATGCAGAAATGCATATAATATTAATGCTATTATGAATAGCAAATTAAAAAAGCTAGTGATTCCCACTATTAAGAGGAACTTAAAAAAGAAACTAGAGAGCACACTCTAGTTTTATTTATCATTAATATAATTTAATTGCGAAAGGATTGATGTTATGAAAGTAATTTATGTGCATCATGCCGATAGAGACAGGAGTAATAAAAGTATTCCTAGGTTTTCACAAGATATAACAGAAAATGGTATTAAGGAGGCCAACTTACTTGGTTTAAAATTAGAGAAAGTAAAGGATAAAGTAATAGCCATTTATACATCACCATATTTAAGATGTAGGCATACCGCAGATATTATTAATAAGTATATTAATGCACCTATCTATGATGAAGAACGTTTTAACGAGATGCAAAGTGGCGAGACTTATTTAGAATTTCAAAAACGAAATATGGAGGCTATTGATAAAATAGTTAAAAAATATGATAATGATGACAATATTGTTATATGTGTTACTAGTGGGGTTAATTTAGGACCATTTGTTTTTTATTTTAATGGTATAAAGCCTAGTAATAATAATACGTGGGTACAAGGAATAACTTGTTCACCAGTTCTTTTTACTACTGATGGTAAAGTATTTTAAATATGTAAACAAGATGTCAACCTTGTTGAAAATGAGCCAATTCTTAAATCTCCTATGGTATAATGTATTTAAATAGTAGGAGGTAAAAATATGAAAAGTGTTGCTATTAAAGGAGTAAAAGAATTTGAAATTAAAGAAATAGCTGAACCAGAAATTAATCACAAAGATGTAGTTATTGAAGTTACTAAATGTGGTATTTGTGGTTCGGATATTCATTATTGGGTAGGAGGAGGTCCTGTAGGTTTAGTTATGGGACATGAGTTCTGCGGAAAGGTAATCGATGCTGGCGATAGAGAAGATTTAAAAGTAGGAGATAGAGTAACAGCATTACCTATTTCACCTTGTGGACATTGCTCAGCATGTTTAAAAGGAAATCCACAATATTGTAGTGAAACTTGGACTTATGCGACCGGTCTTTCACTTACTAATCCAGGAGCATTAACCGAGAAAATTAGAGTAAGAAGTGATATGGTTATGAAGGTTCCTGATAATATCACTGATGAAGAAGTTAGTATGGTTGAACCAACCGCAGTAGGCTTACATGCTATTCACTTAGCTGATATTAAAGTAGGCGATAGAGTATTAGTTGTTGGTGGTGGAATAATAGGACTAGTATCAGCTATGTTTGCTAAGATGGAAGGTGCAAGTTATGTAGCTGTATCTGAGACAAATGAACAACGTGGTGAAAAGGCAGTTAAATTAGGAGTAGCTGATGAATGGTTTGATGCCAAACGTGAGGATACTATACCTAATTTAATCGCTAAAACAGATGGCGGTTTTGATTTCGTAATTGAATGTTGCGGTAATTCTGCTGCTGTAAGTTCGGCTCTAACCGTAGTAAAACCTGGTGGAACCGTAGTATTAGTTGGAGTGGCAACTGGGCCAGTCACAATTCCAACAGTTCTTGCTGTAATGCGTGAGCTTACTGTTAAAGGTGCTATTGCCTATACCAAAGAAGAATTTGCTACATGTATTGATTTAATGGCTACTAAACAAATCAACGCTTTAAAATTTGTCGATGATATTGTTGGCTTCGAAGAAGTCCAACATTCATACGAAAGATTAACTAGTGGTCAAGATGATGCAATTAAAATACTAGTTGATCCAAAAAAGTAAAATAAATATTACTAGCAAAAAAGTTTTAGATTGTTGATAAAGTAAACTATTTATGAAAGATTGCAATAAACTTCAATCTTTCTTTTTTTTCGACAAAAATCTACTATCTAATTTTGTATTATAATAGTGGTGATAATAATGACGAAGAAATTTTTAATTGGAGTAGCACTTTCTATTTTATTAGGTCTAATAGGGGGAAATATTTTGTATAAACAATATGAAAGGGAACAAAATATAGATGAAGAGTATAATTCTTATTTATTACAACTGGGAATATATAATAGCAAAGAAGAAGCTTTAAATAAAGTATCTAAATTAGAGAATTATACCATAATAGAAGATGATAATAAGTATTATGTTTATTTAGGAATAAGTACTAAAAAAGATAATGCTAAAAAAGTCGCTAATGTTTTTCTTGAAAAGGACATTAATGTTTCCATAAAGAAAACAGTTATTGATAATATTGAATTTATGAGTAATCTAGAACAATACGATCTTCTTTTAGATAATGCTACATCTAATGAAGATATTATGTCTATTAATGATGTTATCCTATCAAGTTATGAAGAAATGGTTCTAGATAATTAGGAAAATGCTAAAGAAAAGTCTAATAATTTAATTAGGTGATCAATATGAACTACTTAATTAAAGATATAAAAAAAGATGAGCGACCTAGGGAACGGTTAGTTAAGTATGGGCCAGAATGTTTATCAAATGAGGAACTTTTATCAATCATCTTGAAAACGGGAACAAAAAATCGTTCCAGCAAGATGTTATCACTTGATGTATTAAGTTTAATTAATGATATTGAAGACCTATCAAGTATTACTATTAATAGATTATTGTCTATCAAAGGTATTGGTTTAGTAAAAGCTATTGAGATTATAGCTACGATTGAATTAGGCAAAAGAATATATGTTCGTCCACAGAAGAGTAAGTGTAAATTATCTAATCCATATGATATATACCTATCACAAAAATATTTATTTGTTGATAAGAGACAAGAATATTTTTATTGCCTATATTTGAATAATAAGAATGAACTTATAGAAAGGAGATTATTATTTATGGGTACTGTTAATAAAAGTATTGTTCATCCTAGGGAAGTCTTTAAATATGCTTATTTATCTTCAGCATCTTCTATCGTATGTATGCATAATCACCCAAGTGGCGATGTTAGTCCATCTAAAGATGATATTATGTTTACTAAGGCTTTAGTAGAAATAGGAAGATTACAAAATATTCCCGTTCTTGATCATATTATTGTAGGTGAAGATAATTATTATAGTTTCCAAGATGAAGGAATGATTGAACTATAAGAGAGGTTAACATGAAAAAAATAGCTTTCAAATATAAAATACTATTGATAATACTAGTAATAGGCACTTTCTTTTCCTTACTATTTTTTTCATTTTACTATAATTGGAACATTTCCTATATTTTAAGAGATATCATCTATTTTCCTATTAATTTAGGTACTTCTAATATAAATAATTTGAATTTTGACAAAAATAATAATGAACAACAAGAAGAATTAGAAGATTTAAAAGCGTTATTAGATATAAAAAACACTTTAAGTGAGTTTGATGTTATAAGTGGCATTATAGTTAGTAGAAATACTTTATACTGGAGCAATGAAGTAATTATTAATAAAGGTAGTAATGATGGGATAGAAGAGGGAATGGCAGTAGTTGATCAAGGAGGTTTAGTTGGCAAAATAGATAAGGTTAGCTTATCAACTTCTAGCATAAAACTAATTACAAGTAATGATACTACTAACAAAATATCGGTCAAAATATGGATTAATAATACGGCTATTAACAAGGTTCTTACCACTGATCAAAATAATTTATTAATTATTTCGGGTATTGATAATTATGCTGATATAAAAGTAGGGGATTTAGTTACCACCAGTGGTCTTAGTGAGATTTTCCCTAGTGGCATTAATATTGGTCATGTTGAAAAAATTGAAAATGATAAATTCGGTATTAGTAAGAAAGCATATATTCATCCTAGCAGTAATTTAGACAATTTACGGTTTGTATTTGTTTTAAAGAGGAAAGTCTAATGTCTAAATACCTGATTTTAATCATATCCATGTTAATCGATGGACTAATACCCAATATTACTAACTATACCTTAAATAACCTTACTTATTTTACTCCTCTATGTACTGTTACTAGTTTAGTCTTTCTTATTAAGCCCAATAAAAATGATAAAAAGTTATTACCTATAACGATTCTTTTATATAGTGCTTTATATATAAATAATCTTCTTTTGTCTATAGTACTTTTTATTCCTATATATTATCTTATTAAATTTATTAAAAATATAGTTAGTGATAATTTATTAACTGTGTTGATACAAGCAATTATAACTATTTTAGTATACGAAGCTATTCTTTTTATTACTTATTCCGTGATAGTAAATAGAACGTTTATTTTACACAATTATTGGTATAAAGTAACTCATTCTTTATTATTAAACCTTATTTACGCCCTAGTATTGTATTTTTATAAAAGAAGTTCTAAAAAATTTACTTAGTTAATAATGTTAAATAGGTGATGATATGGATGAATTTAAGAGTTTAAGCAAATTTTATAGCAAGAAAAAAGATAGTGATAAAAAATCTAAAAAATATAATTTTCTATATCATACGGCTACTAAGATTCTAATTTGTTTAATTATTTTTATTGTTACTTTAATTGTTTTAAAATGGAAACCTGATTTAAAAGATAAAGTTTATAATGTTGTTTATGATAATCATTTTTCTTTTGCGTATATTAACAATTTATACAATAA
The DNA here is from genome assembly GCA_947601845.1 of uncultured Bacilli bacterium. GTDB lineage: Bacteria > Bacillota_I > Bacilli_A > RF39 > UBA660 > RGIG3091. The sequence continues at coordinate 5,943 of CANQGH010000035.1, forward strand.
ATATTTTGGCAGTATTCTTCCTTTTGATAAAATTCTACCAGATGAAGAAGCTGTCTTTAATGAAAAATTAGTTTATAGTGATGTTAGTCTATATAAGGATGGTGCCGTTTTAACTGTTGATAAAAATTATTTAGTTCCCGTTTTAGAAAGTGGTATTGTCGTATTTATTGGAGATAAAGAAAATTATGGCAAAACAATTATTATTCAGCAAATAGATGGTATTGATACTTGGTACTCTAATGTCAATATAGGGGATATTGGCATGTACGATTATGTTCAAAAAGGAAGCTTATTAGGGGAAGTAGAAGATAGTACTCTTTATTTAGTTTTTCAAAAAGAAGGGAAGTATTTAGATTATAAAGACTATATCTGATAATATTTATATTCATCCATTGTTCTTTGGTATTATTTTAATTGGTTTAGCATCAGGCTTATTTAAAAATGTTATTATGTTTACTAGTATTATTTTTATCCATGAATTAGGTCATTTTTTAATGGCTAAATATTTTAAATGGAATATTGATAAGATTTATTTTTATCCATATGGAGGTTATACTAAGTTTAATGATTATCTAAATAGACCCCTATATCAAGAATTATTGATTATGTTAGCAGGACCATTATTTCAAATAATATATTATTTTATTATTATATCTTTTCTCTCCTATAAATCAGTAGAGTTATTTAAAACGTATCACTATGCTATCCTTATTTTTAATTTATTACCTATATATCCATTAGATGGTGGTAAACTTTTACATATTATATTTAATTATTTTGCACCTTTTCGTAAGAGCTTTAAACTAGTTATTTTTATTTCTTTTACATCTTGTATAATAGGAATTCTTCTTCTTTTATATAAAGAGGTAGAATTATCTTTTAGTTTATTATTAGTAATTATTATGGTTATTTGTAAAGTCATAATGGAATCAAGGAAAGAGCGGTATTATTTTAATAAGTTCATATTAGAGCGATATTTACATAGGTATTCTTTTAGAAGAATAAAAGTAATTAGTAACATTAATGATATGTATAAAGATTGTAGACATGTGATATGGAATAATTATAAGAATTATAGTGAAAGGGAAGCCATTAGTAAATATTTTGGCAGTAGGTAGAAAATCTTTAGAAAGAGTATTTGTAAGATTATTATAAAAAGTAGTTGACTATTATTCAATAATTCATGTATAATGAATGGTAGCTTGACATGGAGACGTACTCAAGAGGCTGAAGAGGCGCCCCTGCTAAGGGTGTAGATCGGGTTAAACTGGTGCGAGGGTTCAAATCCCTCCGTCTCCGCCATTTTTATAATAGAATTCTATAGATTATAGAATTTTTTTTGTTATATAAAAAATTATGCTATTCTTTGTTCCCTTTACAATATTGCTCTTGAAATTACTAAATACTTATTATATAATTAAGTAGAAAGTAGAGGGATGTTCTATGGATAATGAAAAAGAAACCAAAAAAGTTAAAAAAACTACCAAATCTGCAAATACTAAGAAAGTAAGTGAAAAGGAAAAAGTATCTAAAACTAATGCTGATAGTAAGACAACTAAAACGACTACAACAGCTAAAACTAGTAAGACTACTACTAGCAAGCCAGCAGTTAAAAAAAGCACGACTGTAAAAGTTGCTAAAAAAGATGTAACTAAGGTGCCAACTACTAAAACAGTTACTACCAAAGAATCACCAGTTAAGAAAACGGAGAAAAAGGCGCCTGTTAAGGAAGAAAAAGTAGACGTTGCGATTAAAGAAGAAAAGCACGAAGAAACTAAAGTTTTTCCTAAAACTACAAAGCCAGAGACTAAAGAAGTATCATCACAAGAAAAAATTTCAAAAACTGAACTATTAGCAATTCGTAAAAAAAGATATACTATCGAAATTATTATAGTAGCTATTTTAGTATTTATCGCGCTTATTTTACTTTTAAATCGTACTTTCTTAAAAACTAATTACAAAACGGATTATATCAATATTGATATACCTAGATTTACATATTATATGAGTGATAAAAATAATACGGTAAAATTAGCTACTTTAAGAAAAAGCGCTAATGTAAAAGAATATTTTAATGAATATTTAGAGGGATTTACTTTCTATAACTGTGAAGAAGGAGCAAAAACTTTCTATTATAACGCCAACACTAAGACTTTAATTGAGGATATTAAAGTAGATAAATATTTTGCTGTTAAAGTAATCACTGTAAAATATGATAAACGTTCTCCAGAAGAAGTTTGTGGACTACTTTAAAAGGTTAGTTGCTAGATAAAAAATTGGTACAAAAAATTATAGGATGAGAATAATTTTACTCATCCTTTTATAATGATTGCAATTTAATTATGTTTACCATTATTTATAATATAACCCCATTAATTTATAGGTTTTAACCATTTTTATTTGTTTATAATAGTTAACTTTGCAAATATTCACCCTTTGGAAACACTATCCAATTTCCAGGTGAAGTAAAGTAAATGTTGGAAAAATTTAAGAGAAAATACAAGTTATACAATTAATTTGTATTTTTTTACATTCTTTTTGATAAGAAATAATTAATTCTAAAATTATCTTTTAAACTAAAAGTACTACTATCTATTTCGTATTGTAAATTATATTTTAAATTATTATCTACTACTTGATTAACTTGATTTTTAAAACAAGTAATAAATTTTTCTAAATTTAGCTTTTTATAGATAGATGTACCTGTTTTAAATTTATGATAAATTTCTTCAGTTAATCTAATATTATTTGCTTTCATAGTAAGTAATTGAGTAATATTTTCTAAACCATCTAAAGAATAAGCATGAGGTCTAGAAGTGATAAATTTGGCATATTTATTTGAAATATGACCTTCCATAGAACAAGGGCATTTATAATCAGGATGATTTTGATTAATAATACCATCGATATGATTAATTAAATACTTTTGATTTTTAATAATTTCATTTTTTTGATCAGGATAGAGTTGACATTGAGATTTAACTAGGATTTTAAATTCATCAATCATCCTATTTCTTAAATAGCTGTCAGCAATATTGGTAATAATTGGTTCTTTTTTAAAAATGTAATTTAAAGCTTTACGATAATGAAATTTATCTAGGACAAAGATAACATTTGGAAAGGCAATATCATAACCAGTAATCCAAGAACCACCATCACTAGAAAGAAAGATTTTATCTACTTTATTCAAGTCATATACAGCATCTAAATATCTATATGTTTCTTCCCAAAGCTTATCCGTTTTAAGAATGGAAGAAGCGATATAATGTGTATTTTTTAATTCTTTCTTTTTAACAAAATCTTCTTTATGGCCTTCATGAGTTAAAATAACAGGAACAATTTTATTTTTCTTTCCTTTGTTTCTTAATTGAAGATTGGCATGAACTTCATCAGCTTCGATATATAAAACATTAGGTGTTTCTCTTTTTTGAGAAGTCTGAATATAATTATAGTTAATATTTTTAAATTTAGTAGAAATAGCTTGTCTAGAAATAACATAATTAGGAATGGTATTTTTACTAGCCCATGAAATACCATTATCTAAAGCATTATTGATGAGATTAACTTCACAAGATAAAGAGAGTTTAGCCCATTTATCAATACCAAGATAATCTTCTAAATAACTATAATATTGATATTTACCATTAATTTTCTTTTTAGACTTATAGTAAGTTTTATTAAAGGTAATAATACCAAGCGAGGTAATTAAAGTACGGGGCCTAGTTTGTTGAACATAATACAGCGCCTTTCTTTGTTTAGAGTTTTTATATTCTAAATCTAGGTATTCTAAAATTTGTTTTAAAATATCAAGATTTAAAGAATAAGTTGAATTAGAAATGTTATATTCTAGTTCATGAAGAAACAGGTTATTATCTAAAATATTTGATAAATGATTAACAAATAAATTAAAAAGTGATATTATATTCATTGAGAAAACAACTCCTTAAAACCTTTTAAGCTTCGAGCTTTTATTAAAGGTCTGTATATTTTGTGATAAATTAATTATATAACAGTTTTAAAGTTTTGAGTGTTTTCTCTTTTTTTATATAATTTTACATTTTCCCACATCTAGTTTACTACATCCAATTTCCACCAAAATTTGACAAAATCAAAAAAGTTTGGTAAAATATGTAACTGTCACGTGAAATAAGAGGTGTTTTTAAATGTTTTATGATGAGCTAAAAGCCATAGAAGCGTGTGAGGAAGAGCCTTCCCTGATATTTGAACTTATTAGAGAAGAGCATTTCGAATTAGTTGATTTATTGTTAACTAAAAACAAAGTAGATATCAACATATGTGATGAATTAGGAAATAATGTTCTAGTTCGATTATTAAAGAAAGGACAATATGACTTAGTTCTAAAACACATGAAGAATAAAAAATGGGATGTTAACCATCAAAATCATGATGGAGATACATTTGCGCATATCTTAGTACTATACAATTATGTAAATGTATTAGAGATAATTAACCAATTAAAAAAGAATAAAGACTTTATACCAAATATAAAGAACAATAAGGGGGAAACAATACTTGATAAATCTATTAACGATAATTACATTTATACGACAATTAAAATACTTGAGGATAGAAGATTTAATAACATTGATGTAGTATCATTTAAAAACTTATATGATACATATATCAAAACTAATCGCTATGGTAAATATACTAAGTTAACTAATTTACAAATTATTTTAGATAACTTAGAAGATAAAAGCCTAGTACCAAGTATGAAAAAGTTAATAAATGCATTAAAGGACAACTTTGAAGTTATTAAACAAGAAGTAATTAATAACAAGACTAAAGAATTAGATGCAATTATCAGTAGTTATATGAAAGTAGAACTTAATTAGTTCTACTTTTTGTTTAATTTGCTAGATATTTGTTATATAATTAGTAGTGGAATGAGGGATTATTATGAATTTACCAGATTATGTAGAAGCAAGAAAAAGAACTAAACAAAAACTAGCCATAGAACATTATAGTAATGATGTAAAAGAAATAGGTAAAGGTAAAACTTATCATATTAAAACCTATGGCTGTCAAATGAATGAACATGATAGTGAAAATATTAAAGCTATGTTAGAAGAGTTAGGTTTTACTAATAATGATGATTATTTAACTAGTGATTTAGTTTTATTAAATACTTGTTCAATTAGAGAAAATGCTCATAATAAGGCCTTTGGAATGTTAGGAAGATTAAAACATTTAAAAGAGAAAAATCCTAATTTAATTGTAGGGTTATGTGGATGTATGGCTCAAGAAGAGGGCGTAGTTAAGGAAATATTAGAGAAATACAAGTGGGTTAATTTTGTCTTTGGAACCCATAATTTACACCGCCTACCTTATATCCTAAAAGAAGCAGTAGAAAAGAATACTAGTGAGATAGAAGTCTTCAGTAAAGAAGGTAATATTGTTGAAGGTATACCAGTTAAAAGAGATAGTAAATATAAAGCATTTGTTAATATTATCTATGGTTGTGATAAGTTTTGTACTTATTGTATAGTTCCTTTCACAAGAGGTGGACAACGTAGTAGATTAAAAGAAGATATTATTAAGGAAGTAGAAGGTTTAGTTAAAGATGGTTATATGGAAGTAACCCTTTTAGGTCAAAATGTTAATGCTTATGGTAAAGATTTAGATTTAGGTTATGGAATGGAAGAATTATTAGAAGAAGTAAGTAAAACTAATATTCCTAGAATTAGATTTGTAACTAGTCATCCATGGGATTTTACTGATAAGATGATTGAGGTGATTAGTAAGTATAAAAATATTATGCCGGCTATTCACTTACCAGTACAATCGGGATCTAACAGGATACTAAAACTTATGGGTAGACGTTATACTAAAGAAGATTATTTAACTTTATTTAATAAAATGAAAGAACGTATTCCTAATGTTAGTATTTCTACAGATATTATTGTTGGGTTTCCAGGAGAAACGGAAGAGGATTTTCTAGAAACACTTGACCTTGTTAATAAGTGTAAATTTGATAATGCCTTTACTTTCATTTATTCCAAAAGAGAAAATACGGCGGCAGCTAGGTTACAAGATGATACTAGCGAGGAAGAAAAAGAAGAAAGATTATATCGCCTTAATGAAGTAGTTAATAAGTATTTCTTAGAAAATAATCAAAAACTAGTAGGAAAAGTAGTTCCTGTTTTAGTAGAGGGTGTTAGCGATAAAAAGAATGAACTATATGGTTATACGGATACTAATAAGTTAATTAATTTTATGGGAGCAGAATCATATATTGGCAAAATAGTAAATGTTAAAATAACAAGTGCTAAAACATGGAGTCTTGATGGTGAATTAGATGAGGGATAAAGTAATAAACAAGATAGATGAAATGATCGAAATCATAAAAAATAGTAATGAATATCAAAAATATATAGAAATATCTAATAAAATGGCCAAGAATGAAGATATTATGCATCTTATTAATGAAGTTAAAACTTTGCAAAAGACATTAGTTAAAGATAAAAATCTCGGTAAAAATATAGAGCATATTGAAAAAGAAATTAATGATAAAGTCCATTTACTAGAAGAATATCCTATATATTTAGAATATACTTATTTACAAGAAGATTTAAATAGTGCGATTAAGCTTATCAAAAGTAGTATAGAAGATTACATTGATAAAGTTATAAACTAGAGGTATTTATGGATGGAATATTGTTAGTTAATAAGCCTTGCAATATGACTAGTAGGGATGTTGTTAATATTATTAGTAAGCAATTAAATATAAGTAGGGTAGGTCATACTGGTACATTGGATCCTCTGGCTAAAGGTGTATTAGGTATAGCTATTAACAAAGGATTAAAGATTGTTGATTTTCTTATTAATGATACTAAAGAATATATTGCTACTGTTAAAATGGGAGTTAGAACTGATACTTTAGATGTGACAGGTAATGTTTTAGAAGAAGTTAGTAACTTCACTATCGATAAAGAAAAACTTATGGCGGTTTTACATAGTTTCTTAGGCAAAAGCATGCAAGAAGTACCATTATATTCAGCTATCAAAGTAAATGGTATGCGGTTATATGATTATGCTAGAAGTAATAAGGAAGTAATATTGCCTAAAAGAGAAATAGAAGTATTTGATATTAAGTTACAAGAAGTAGGTAATAATACTTTTACCTTTAAAGTTACGGTTAGTAAAGGTACTTATATAAGAAGTTTAATACGGGACATTGGTAATATGTTAGGTATCCCTTGTACAATGCAAGACTTAATTAGGACCAAACAAGGTCATTTTAAGATAGAAGATAGTTATTCACTTGAGGATATTAAAAATGGTCAATATACACTAATATCCCTTAAGGAAGCTTTACAAGGATATAAGGTGGTAACAGTCGATAGTTATATTGAGCAAAAAATTGCTAATGGTAGAGTTTTAGAGAATAGGTATCAAGACAACATTATTGTTTTTGTTAATAATAAGGATCAAGTTTTGGCTATTTATGAAGTATATAAGAAGGATACAACTAAGATAAAGCCTATTAAAGTATTAATTTAAAAATATATGATGAAGGAGGTAATATATGACAACATACATTATAGAAGCAACTGATTATATTGTAGTGACATCAAAAATAAAAGATATTCTTAAAAAGAATAATTTATCTCTTGATATGATTATTAAATATGATTTATTAGAAACACCAATAAGTGTGGCTATAGAAGACTTAGATACATATAACTTTCTATCATCAAATAAAGTAGTAGTGTGTGATAATGCCTATTTCTTAACTAGTAATAAACCAAGAGGCGCTATCTCTCACAACGAAGAATCACTAGAGCACTATTTAAAAAATCCTAGTAATGATAATTATTTAATTTTAATTTGTGACAAGATTGACACTAGGAAAAAATTAGTTAAATTAGTTGATAAAAATAATATATATAGTGGGGAAATAAATATTGATGATTTGATTAGGGAACATTTAGAAAATTATCAAATGGATTTTAAAACCACTAAATACTTAATTAATTATTGTGAAAATGATAATGAACGTATTTTAACAGAATTAGAAAAGTTAAAATGTTATAAAATAGATGACAAAAAAATTACTATTGATGATATTAATAATGCCGTTGTGAAATTAAGTGGGGACAATATTTTTGCATTAATTGATGCCGTTATATCAAAAAATCGCATTAAAGCCTATGAAATTATGAATGATTTAATTGATAGAGGTGAAGATATAAATAAAATTATTATTATGGTATCTGATCAATTCCGTCTTATGTATCAATCTAAAGAATTAAGAATGCAAGGATATAGTGAAGATAAAATAGCATCAGCACTTAAAGTACATCCTTATCGGGTTAAATTAGCATTAGAAAAAGGTTATCGCTATTCATCACAAACATTGTTAACTAACCTCGATTATTTCTTTGAACTTGACTATATGATTAAAACCGGTACTCTTAGCAGTAATCCTAAATTAATCTTTGAATTATTTTTAGCTAAATTATAGAAAATAAGTAAATTATACAATTTCTTTTCATATACTTTTTATAGGTGAAATAGTATATGGCTAAAAAATTTTTTTCATACATGGGTGTTTTTGCTCTTATTTGTTTTAGTTTTTATTATACGGAAAGCGTAGTCAATATAGTCAAAAGAAATGATCCCATTATGCAAGAAATAGTTAATGTATCAAGTAATTATGAGGAAGAAGCAGTCGATGCTATTTTAATCGATAATAATATTATTCCAGGTATTAATGGTATAAAAGTTGATATTGATAAAAGTTATGAAAAAATGAAAAAGTATGGGGCTTTTAATTCGGGATTATTAGTCTTTGAAGAAGTAGTACCTACTATTAGTGTTACTAATACTTATGATAAATTTATTACATCAGGTAACAGTGTGAAACAAAGTGTAAGTCTCCTTATTAAATTAGAAAATACTATTTACTTAGATGATATTTTAGAAATATTAAAGAATAAAGATGTGAAAGTAACTTTTATAGTAAGTGTGGACATTTTAAGCAATGATTATGATATTATTGAGAAAATTTATCTAAATGGTCATAATATTGAAGTATTATCCGATAATTATACTAAAGAAGAAGTCAAAAAAATAAATAAAGAATTAAAAAAACTAATTAAGACTAAGTCTAAATATTGTTACATGGAAGAAGAGAATGATAATATTATTGAAAATTGTAAAAAAAATAAAATGCATTCGATAGTGCCTAGTATTATTACTTCTAATTTTCCATATAGTGATATAAAAAACCAAGTAGTATCAGGTTCAATTATCGCATTATCTAATGATATAGGAACAGTAAGAGAATTACCTTCAATTATTAATTATCTAAATCAAAAAGGATATAAAATTCTATTGTTAGAAGATTTATTAAATGAATAAATAATAAAATAATAATAAAATTCGACACGAAATACCGTGTCTTTTTTGTATCCTTATCATGGTGGTGATAGTTTGAAAGTATATGTTGATTTAATTATCTTTTTAAACTTTGCCATAGATTTTTTATTACTATTATCGGTATCTATTATTTTAAAAAGGAATACTAAAATATATAGAATTATTTTAGGAAGTATAACCGGTAGTATTTCGATTATTTTCTTATTCCTATCGTTAAACAATCTTTTATTATTTATGTTTAAACTTTTCATTAGTATATTAATGCTCTTAGTTACTTTTTCTTTTAAAAATATTAAATACTTTATTAGTAACTTACTTTATTTATATTTATCTAGTATTGTTTTAGGAGGTGGACTTTATTTACTAGATATTCAAGTTAATTATCATAATAATGGACTTCTTTTTATAAATAGTAATTTTCATCTTAACATGATGGTCTTATTATTTATTGGTCCACTCATCGTATATAGTTATATAAAGAGTATGAAGAAAATGAAAAGTACTTATAATAATCTTTATAAAGTAGATCTTTACTTAAATAATAAAATATATAAGTTTAATGCTTTTTTAGATACCGGTAATAGATTATATGATCCTTATAAGCATCGACCGATAGTAATCGTGTGCTCTAATCAAATAAAAGTAGATTATGTTAATAGTATTTTAGTACCATATAAGACAGCTAGTGGTAACAGTGTTTTAAAGTGTGTTGTGGTAGATAAAATAGTAATTGATAATCATTATGAAGTTAGTAGGGTTTTAGTGGGTGTTAGCAATAAAAGTTTTGATATTGAAGGTGTAGATATGTTATTACATAGTGATTTAATAGGAGGGATAAAATGATAAGTATTTTATTAGTAATAGGCGAGTTATTAGAGAAAAGTAGTGTGTTATTTTATGTTGGTGCGACTGATAAGTTACCAGAGCCATTATCTAAGGATATGGAAGAGTATTATTTAATGTTATCAAATGATGGCGATTTAACGGCTAGAGATAAGTTAATAGAACATAATTTAAGATTAGTGGTATTTCTAGCTAAAAAGTATGAGAATACAAAAGTTGATTTAGAAGATTTAGTAAGTATTGGGACCATTGGTCTTATTAAAGGTATTAAGACTTACAGTATGGATAAGAATATTAAACTAGCAACTTATGCATCACGTTGTATTGATAATGAAATACTTATGTATTTGCGAAAGAATAAGAAAGTAAGAACGGAAGTTAGTTTTGATGAATCACTTAGTTATGATCCTGATGGTAATGAGTTACACTTAGAAGATATATTAGGGACTGACCCAGATATTGTAACCAAAGGATTAGAAGAAGATATTAATAAGAAAATTGTTATAGATGAAATTAATAAATTGGATCCTAGAGATAGAGAAATAATGGTATTAAGGTATGGATTAGTAACAGGTGAGGAAATGACTCAAAAAGATGTAGCAAATTTATTAGGAATTAGTCAGTCCTATATTTCACGTATTGAAAAGAAAGTTATTAAAAGAATAAGAAATATTGTAAAAGCTTTATAGATAAAAGGCTTTTTTGTTTAATTTCAGGCCTTTTTAAAATTAAGGTGGTTTTATTAAAAAATGTACTTGCCAAAACCTATGGGGGGGGGGGTATAATGGTATATAGAATAAACTATATACGGAGATGGTAAGGGTGAAGAAAAAAATAGTAATAATCACATTAAGTGTATTAGTATTAATTATGGTAATAGGTTATGCCACATTTAGTACTAATCTAAAAATCAATGGGACAGCTAATATAGCTAGTGAATGG
>CANQGH010000036.1 GCA_947601845.1 uncultured Bacilli bacterium
GGAGGAGTAAGAGTATCAGAGGCTTTAGAATTAGACTCTGAATATGTACTAGCAGGAGAAGCACTGAATTGAATAGGTGAACCTTTCTCTTCAGTAGGTTTATCTAGTGATTCATTACTAGGGTTTTCAATAGGTTGTTCTTCTTTAGGAACAGTTGCATCTACCTTGCTAGGTCCTTCCAAAACTTGTTCTGTTGCTAGTGGTGCTGCTGTCTTTGGAGGTTCAGAATTACTGTTAACTACTTCCGATTTTTTATCCCCATTAGAGATATTTTTTTCTTCTATAGATTCTATAAACTCATTCATTAGTTTTTGTAAACTTGGGTTGTCACTGAATAAACATTTTTTTAAAACCTCTATGGATTCCTGTGCTTCTTTAATACTAACATCATTATTTAGTGAATCTTGTTTATCGCTTTGTTCATTGTGGGATGATACTTCTTGATCTCCACCTTTTGGAGCTTGCGCTTCTTGGCTCTTAGCAATTGCCTCAAAAATAGGATTACTATTTTTCGTAGATTCTGTACTTCGTTCAGCCTCTAATTTTTTTCTTGCAAGAGCAGCTAAAACATCTTCACTATCTTTTTTTGCATTTTCTTGATTTTGTGTCTTTGATTTTTCCTCTTCATCAACAGTTCTTGATGTATTACTACTTCCAGGTCTATGTACAGGTTCTGTTAAATGCCAAGGATCTCCTTCCTTATCATTTTTTACTATAAATCCTCTTAATGTGGATAATTTATCGCCTTTTTCTGAAAGAGATAAATCACGCATTAATTGACCTTGAGCCTTTTCATCTCTCTTTACATCATCACTATATTCATCCTTATAAAATGCATCATTGACAGATTGTTTAATAAACTCTTTAGTGTCACGCTTAATCTTAGCCTCATCACGGGCACGTAATATCCTTGTCCACGAAAATCTACGTAGTTTTTCAACAAGCTTCATAGGTGTTCTTACTCGTCTAACTTTAGCTTTTTTGGACATAGCAATTTCTTTGATATCATCATCCAATACCCTAACTGCCCATTTTGCAAGTTTTTTTGAATAAGCACTTACTTCTGCTGCTCTTTTTTCTATTCTTTTATCAGAAATATCTTTTCCATTTTCCTGAGCACGTTGAAGTCTAACTACTCGTGATGCTGAATCATGCATTTTGCTATAATATTTGTTGTATTTAGCGAAAGCCAATTTTAAAAGAGTACGATCTTTTATTTTTTTCTTTAAAGAATCTTTAGTACGACCGGTAAGCTTAGCTTCTTTTGTCTTAATATGCTCGTTTCTATCCTCTCTAACCTTTTTTGGCTCTTCCGTGTTTCTAATTATTGTTTCAAATTCCTCTTCACTATTATTCATAGCAAAACCTCCTTAATTTTATTGTTCTTCATCATCTTTAGCAAGTTCTTTTAATACATTCTTTATTCTAGACCATTCTTCATCTGTTTCTACACTTCCAAGTTTTGGATCTTTTCCATCTTCTCTAATTAAAGATGCAACATAAATGGTTACATTACCAACTTCATCTGTTTCATTTTTGGTATATACAATATACTCTTTCTTTGTGTCAGTAAATTCAAAAGTTAATAAAACTTCAACTTCATCTATTGATCCATCTTCTAAAACAATTGACATAATCTTTTTTTCTTCTGCCATAGTTAAAATCATCCCTTTCATTCCATATATATTTATTCTACCATAATTTCTATATATTTCAACCATTTTTTTATTTTTTTCGTTTTAAAACGAAATATTTGCATTCATATGCGCAATATTTTTCAATATACTCATCTAGAAGACTTATTTTATTAATATCATTAGCATCTTTATTGTCATCATCATAAAAGCCTTTTAAGCGTAATTTATTGTAAGCATAATCTCCCACAATATAGTCGTAGTTATTAAAATAATCTGTGACAAGACTTGAAACTTCTTCCAAATCAAATCCATCTTTATAATTTTTAATCAATTCGTATTCATTATTATTTAATAAAATTCTCATACTATCCCTCAATAACATTGTAACAAATTTTCAAAGAAAAGTCTTTAGTTTTGGAGCAAAATATTGTCAAATGAATTAATCTAAACAGATGTTTTTATTCTTTAAATACCTCATTGCTTTATTTAGCATCAACAAAGATTTATTGTCACCAGTAAGGTCGACAATAAAAATGACTACGTATAATGGCTAAACAATTATTTTAAAAACATTCAATGAAAGTATTGCTTAAAATATAAGCCTTACGTTTTCTAATTATCTCTTGATGGTTATACTATAAAGCCAAAAATATATTACCTAATGGACATAAATGCAAAACTTTAGGCAATATTAATATGGAAATATATGCTTTTTTTCACTAATAATCTAATTAATTCAAGCAAATTAGCCGGTATATTCGCTTAATATTGATGAGGTTGTTCCGAAATAGCAATTAGGAACGATACCTTGCATAATTTTCATAGCAATTGGAATTTTTTGGGAAGTAGTCCTCCTCCCAGTTACGATAGGCATATATATTTGTTGTGTTACACTAATGTTAACATATACAGTAATTAAGGCGTTATTTATTCCATAATATTTGACATCAGTGTCAATATATGACTCTATATCTCCTGATATTGACAGTTTAACAGGTAATTTAGGCCCTAGATTAGAAAGTAAAGCATTATTAGATATAATTCCAATTGGAATTTCTGCAACAATTCCTTCTTTTAATTTATCAAGGCTAGTATTAAGTAAAAAACCTTCTTTTAAATTAATAATATCAAGATTTCCCTCTTCTATGGCGCGGAAATATTTAATAACAGTTTCCGTAATAGCGTTTAAAACATTGTTAACTACAACCGGATCAAAATCTACTGTTTGAATTTCATCATTTTTATTTTTGGTAGTAATAAACAAATCATTAAACTCTAATTCCTTTATGTTTTCCGTGCTTACTGCATAATTTACTACATACCTTGCTATTCTTTCAGTCTCAACTTCTGCATAACTAATAAGCCTGTCACTTATAATATTGCCAACATAATTAATAGCTAAATAAGTTGCAATTATTAAAAATAATGCTGTAATAAAAAAGAGATTTTTTTTATACTTAAAGTGCCGTTTAGATTTTAACTTAATTTTTTTCTTCACTTAAGTTCACCTAAATTAATATATGAAAAAAGTTCTAAATTTAGATATCTAGAACTTTATTATTTCTATGCCCATGTTTTTTAGTATGAAATATACAACTATTAGAATAATTGCTAATAATATAACAATTATGGTAATTATTAATAATATTCGCTTTGCACTGCTACCCTCTCCCATGTCATCAGATAAATCAAAGTCATCTTTTGATAAATCCATGGAGCGTGTATAAAATGAATCATCAATGGTCTTTTCTTCCTCAGTATTAGTATTACCATCATCATTGTCACCATCAATTAAAGTGTTTTCAGTGCTATTTTCATAACTGCTTGGAACGTTTACTTGTAGTTCTACGCTTGTAGCAACTAAATCACCAAGAAGGTCGTTATCTTTGTCATTTTCTTTTTCTTCTAATGTTTTAATTTCTCCTACTAACGTCTTAGAAGTAATTGTATTGATAAGTTCCTCTAGCCCTTCATATTTATCTTTTTCTTCTTTAGGTTTTTGTGGAGCATCGGAATTGGTATCTTTAGTTAAATATTTTTTACTCAAATCTGATAAAATATTATACTCTTCGCTTTTTAATTTTCGTCTTTTCTCCAAATCATCATTCTCATCGCGGTTCTTCCTAGCCTCTTCCAAAATAACATTAATGTCGAAGACTTTTACTTTTTCCTCTTCTTTGGTATCTGGTACTTCATCATGTTCTTGGTTAATTAAACTTTGATAATCTTTTAGTTGTTGATAGCTTTCGCGACTTTTTTTGGCCTGGTTTAAAGAAGTTAACTCAATTCTTGTTTGGGTATTAAAATCAGGGATTTCTTCAAAAGCTATTTTGTTGTTTAATTCATCATATAAATTTTTATTTTTTGCTAATCTGCTAGGAACATTTATGTTATCGTTATTATTATATTTATCTAAGCGGCTCTTCATAACAACACCCCTTTTACTATTTTAGTTTATCACATTCAATGTAAAAAATAAAATATTTCTAGACATTATTTTACAAAAAGTGTCAAGAAATACTAGTATTTTTACACTATGTATTATATAATTTTAGTGGAGGATGTTTTATGAAAGCTAAAGTAAATAAAGATCTTTGTATTGGTTGTGGAGCTTGCCAATCTATTGTCCCTACTGTTTTTGAATTAGAGGATGATGGACTTGCTCATTGCAAAGTAGATAGCATTCCTAACGAAGATAAAGAAGATGTTGTCGATGCTAGCGAAAGTTGTCCAACTGGTGCAATTGAAGTTGATGAATAATAATAAAAAGTACTTAATATTAAGCGAATCTCCAAGATAGCAAAAATCAAAGTACTTTTTATTTTGTCATTATTTATTTCATTTTTTTATTATTCAATAATGCATATAATTTACTAATTTCTTTAGGAGTTAGTCTTCTATATTCTGAAGAATTTAATCCCTTTAAATCTAAAAAAGCAATTTTTTCACGTTTTAATTTTAAAACTTCATAACCAAGCATCTCAAACATTTTTTTGACTTGGTGATTGCGCCCTTCATGAATAGTTATTTCCACAATTGATGTATGGGTTTCTTTATCAACTTTTCTAACTTTTACTTTGGCCTTACTTGTCTTAATTCCATCGATTACAACCCCATTTTTTAATGCCATAATATCGCTAGGTGTTAAAAAGCCATTTATTTTAGCAATATACACTTTGTCAATTTCATTTTTAGGGTGCATCATATTATTGGCGAATTCACCATCGTTAGTTAAAATCAAAGCCCCCGTCGTGTCATAATCTAGACGTCCTATTGGATAAATACGCTTATCTTCATGGATTAAATCAATAACGGTTTTTCTACCCTTTTCATCACTAGTAGTAGTTACAACACCTCTAGGTTTGTTAAGTAAATAATAAACTTTATCCTCTTTATTAATTTTAACACCATCTACTAATATCTCACTATTAGGCTGGACCTTATACCCTAATTCGGTAATAGTTTTTCCATCAACCATTACTTTACCTTGAACAATTAAATCTTCAGCTTTTCGCCTAGAAGTAATACCACTAGCAGCAATAACTTTTTGTAAACGTTCCATGTACATCACCTAGTTGACATTATAACCTTTTTTTTAACCAAATACAACACTAACTAAAATAATACTCACAATGATGGATACTAAATCTGTTAATAATCCCGCCCACATCGCATGGCCTATTTTTTTTATCCCAATACTACCAAAATATAATGATAAAACATAAATAGTTGTATCAGTGGATCCCTGCATAGTAGCTGCAATTCTTCCTATAAATGAATCTACACCAAAGGTCTTAATGAGGTCAATCATAATAGCAAAGGATGCATTACCAGAGATTGGTCGAATAATGGCCATAGGCAAGACTTCAACAGGGACTTTAATAAAGTCAAAAATAGGTCTAGCTAAGGAAAAAAGACTATTTAAAATGTTGCTCTTTAAAAGAATGTTTGTTGCAAATAACATAGCTACTAAATATGGAAAGATAGAGATAGCTAACTCTAAGCCCTCTTTAGCACCATTAATAAAACTATCATAGACATTAACTTTCTTTTTAAAAGCATAGATGATTATTAAAAGAACAACAACTGGTATTAAATAATTGCCTATTTTGACTAATATCATTTTTTCCTCCATATGTGATAAAAAATTCGATCTATTATAAGTCCAAAAATAGTTGTAATAATAGTTGCCGCAATGGTTGTAGATAGAATCATTGTAGGGTTTATAGAACCATATAGACTTCTTACCGCAATAATATCGGTAGCAATGATGGTAACTCCACTAGTATTAAGGACTAAAAAGGTAATCATACTTCTACTAGCTTTCTTTTTGTCCTCATTTAATTCATGTAATGATTGCATAGCCTTTAGGCCAAAGGGGGTTGAAGCATTATGTATTCCTAACATATTAATAGTAAGGTTGGAAGCAATGTATCCAAGAGCGGGATGGCCTTTTGGTATTTCTGGAAAAATAATATTAAATAAGGGTGTCATAAGGTGTGATAATTTATCTAAAAGTCCTGCATCCTTTGCAATGTTCATAAGACCGCTCCAGACAACCATAAGAGGAAACATCGACAAGAAAATATTTAATATCTCGCCAGGTGAATTAATGATTTCATTATTTAAACTCTCGATATTACCAGTAAATAGTGAAAAGAGTATTCCTATTATTATAAATACTCCCCATATTTTGTTCATCATAATCATCACCTAAAAAGAGATGCGAAAAAGTCTTTTATTTTAGAGAAAAAGCCTTTTTTTACTGGAGCTTTAACTTTTACGTAAATATTCTCTCTAAATATTTCTTCTTCACCTAACGTTACTATTACTTCACCAACTTTATCATTATTTTGGTAATTTTTTAATTTTAATATTTCAGCAACAATACTAGTATTTTTGATTTCAGTATCAGTAAGGGGATATGAGAATGATTCTTTTACATAAATATCATCTTTATAAAAATTATCATCTATATCAAAATGGTCTTTGTCGATGATTAAATAATTGGTATAGTTATTAAAACCATATTCGTACATATCTTCATGGGATACATATTCATTAGGATCATTCAAAGTTACAGCGGTTAGGTTTAAATTATTTTTACTAGCAGTGGTGACTAGCGTTCGGCCGGCACTAGGGGTATATCCGGTTTTACCACCAGTCGCATATTCATACATAGAAAGTAGTTTATTGCGATTATGCCACACATAACTTTTTTTATCGGATTGTGTAGTATATTTTTTGGTACCAGATATTTCGCGATATATCTCTAGGGTGTTAGCATAACTAGATAACACAGCCATATCATATGCTGTCGAGTAATTCTTGGTAACTTCATCTAATCCGTGACAATTACGATAAACAGTATTAATCATTCCTATTTCTTTAGCCTTATCATTCATCATTTCTACAAATTTGTCTTCACTGCCACCAATATAGGTTCCTATTACTATAGCGGCATCATTACCACTTCTTAAAAGTAATCCATATAAAAGATCTCTAAGAGTAATCTTCTCACCTAATTCGATATAAATATTGGACCCATACATAGTTAATACTTCTTCACCAACAGTTACTACATCATCTAAGTTACCGTTTTCAATGGCCAGAACAGCAGTCATTATTTTCATGGTGACTACTTAATGATGAAATTTTTTCAAAATTATTGTAATCCCATATATATGTTATATTAAATAAGTTTATGTATATATTAAGGATTACTATTGTTTTATCATCTGATTTTTTAACTTCTATTTTTTCAATTAAAAGTTTTGATAATTTTTCAAAATTTTCATTAATAAATTCACCTAATTCTAATTTTTTTATTTGTTTAATTGTTGAATCAATATCTTTCTTTTCTAGTTCTTTTATTTCATTTTTTATCTTTTCTATTTCATTATTATATTTATTATTTCTCGTCTCAAATTCATTTTTTTTTATAGTTTTTTCTATATATAATTCAAGTATACTTTCTTTCTTATAGTCCAAATTATTAATTTCTTTTTTTAATTTTTTTATTACATTACATACATTAAAGTTAGTACTTTTATATATATTTATTAGCTTATTTTTCACTTCATCGAAATTATTAATTAAATAACTATAAATTTTTTTGAATATTTTATCGAGTTCTCTCTCATATAATTTTGGACTTTTGCATGTTTTATCTCCATGCATAGCATATTCATTACAAATCCAATAACTATTCCCATTATTATTAACTCTTTTATATTTACAATTATGATGGCAACAATAAATATTACCACTATAAGGATATCTTTTTGAAAACATTCTTGGTTCTTCTACATTTTTTAAATAATTTACTTTTTTAATTTTTAATAATTTATTAGCTTTATCCCATAGTTCCACAGAAACTATTGCGGGAATTTCACCTTTACTATCTTCTATAATCCATTCTTCCATTGGCAATCTAATTTGCTTTTTATTTTGATAATCTTTTGTCATAACTGTATTTGTGCAATAAAATCCTTTATATTTAGGGTTAGTAATCATTCTTCTTAAAGTTGTTACATGAATATAGTCACCTTTTTTTGTTTTATATCCCTCTTCATATAATATTTTAGATATTTTTGATAAGCCGTACTCCCCACTAGCGTATAATGAATAAATTCTTCTAACCATTTTAGCTTCTTTATCATCTATTTTTAATTTACCCTTTTCTTTGGTATAACCGGTAATAACATTATTACCTAAAACATGTCCTTTTTCTCTAGACCTTTTCATACCAAATCTAACTCTTTCAGATAGTTTTCTAACCTCTTCTTGCGCAATTGATGACATTATAGTTAACCTTAGTTCTGAATCAGGCAATATTGTATTGATATTATCTGATAAAAATAAAACTCCAACATCACTAGCTAAAAGTTCCTGAGTATATTTAATACTATCAACTGTATTTCTTGAAAACCTAGATATTTCTTTAGTTAGTATTAAATCAAACTCTCCTTCTTTCGCGTCTCTAATCATTTTTAAAAAGTTAGTTCTTTTTTTAACACTAGTTCCGCTAATCCCCTCATCTATATATCCTGGAATATAATTCCAATTTGAATTTTCCATTATAAAATTTTTAAAATATAAAATTTGATTATCTAAAGAATTAAGTTGCACATCTTTATCAGTAGATACCCTTGCATAAAAAGTTACTCTAAGTGGTATATTATATATACTTTCCCCTTTTGATATCTCATTTCTAATTTTACATAAATCCATCAACTATCAGCTCCTAATTTTTTTAAAGCATCATTATATAAATCAAAATTAATTATTTTTTCCTTATATAAGTACTCATTTAAAATTATAGCGAGTTCAGTATCAATCATTTATATATCACCAATTAATCTTATTACACAAAAAAAGAAATAATTACATACAAATTATTTCTTAAATTTTAATTTTACAAACTATCATTTAAAATTACCCATTCATCGTTATCACAAATTTTATCGATTATACCATTTTTAATTTTATAGCTCTCCCCGTATAATTTACATTCATTATTTGTTTGCAAAATGTATGCACCATCAGTTAAAGCGATTATCGTTCTATTGTATGATTCCTTTAATATTGCATTTCTTTGTAATTCTTTATTATCATCACTTAAATTTTCTAGTATAAAATGTGGTTCAATATTAATGTTTGTTAATTCTAACCCCTTTAAATAAGGAGAATTTTTTAAATCCTCTTCGCTTTCAGGACTATTATACACATTTTTAGCTGAATTTATTGAACCTGCACTTATTCCAACAATAACTGAATCTATATCTTTTAAATATTCTTTCAAACAAATACTATTAAAAAATTTGTTTTGCATTAATGTGTTTCCACCACATAGAAAAATTAAATCGCAATTCTCCAAAATACTAGTAATATTTTCTTTAGCTCGTCCATCTAATACAAGATATTCTTCAAATGTTAAACCGCTTAGTTTTAATGCTTCAATATCCATTTGTAAAAACAAATCATTTCTTTCATAATTATCTGGATCACTTGCTACCAAAACAAATTTTTTTCTATTTTTTATAGTTTTTTTTAAATTCTTTAAAAAGTTATTTTTTTCAAAAAATTGTATTGGAATTTTATTACCATTCTCTTTTTTCACTCCGCCAATATTACTTGCTAAAAACAAATTCATGAAATCACTCTCCTAATTAAATATATTTTCCAAATGCAACTATTGTATATTTATTATTATAATATTTTATAATACAATAATCAATATCTTCATATTTTTCACCAGATATTTTTGATTTTATATTGCTTATCGCAGCGCCGTGAGAAATAATTGCAACTTTATCGTAATTATAATTATCTCTTATTATATCCAAACCCTTAATATATCTAGAATTTAATTGATTAATACTTTCACCACCCGGAATTACAAAATCATAATCAACAAATGCTTTTTTTACACTTTCATTATTTAAAAAATCACTCATTAAGCCACCTTGAAAATGTCCCATATTTAACCCTCTAAAATTTTCGCAATAATAAATTGGTAATTTGGAATTCTCAGTTATTATTTTTGTTGTTTCTTTAGTTCTATATAAATCCGACGTAAAAATCGCGTCTATTTTTTCATCAAGTATTTTCTTTTTCAAACTAATAATTTGTTTATTACCGCGAGCTGTAAAAGTTGTTTTCAAATCTTCTATTTGACCTTTAATACGTTTTTCTGCATTCCAATTTGTTTCACCATGCCTAAACAAATAATAAATTATTTCTTTTTTTTCATTTTTTATTTTTTTCCGTGTCATCAATCGTTTTGTTAATCTTCTTTCTACTTCCATATCATCTTTGATAATTATATCATCTAAAGATTCTATTTTTTCATATTCTGTTATATCATTATATTTTTTGATTGCTTTTTTTATATCATTTTCATTTAATTCATAATGCCCTAACTTTACTAATTCTAAAAAATCGTGAAGTGTTTCAGAACAAACGGGAAGTTTAATTTCTTGACTTAAAACAGAATATTCCGATGATTTATACATTTTTTTCAGCATTTTCACATCCATATTGATAGCAACCACTAATTCCTGAGATAATATATTTAAATTACTTATATTAATTTTATGCTCTAATAAATAATCTTGAATAACTCTAATATTGTAATATAACCTTATTTTTTCATCTACAAATAACAAAGTCCCTGCATAATCTCTAATGTTAACTGCCTTCATCACAGATACAGTTCTAGGAGAAATTTCATTTACGATACTTTCTCTATATTTCGAACCTTTATCTATATATGAATATGTTAGTAGGTCATCTAATGTACTATTAACTACAGTATCATAATCATCTTCATAAATATTCAATAAATTATCCTGCACTCTATTTTGCCAAGTACACACATTACCATTATATTCAACAATCCAATCAAATCCTATCTTGCCATCATAGTTATGTACAATAGATGGATAATCTTTTTGTGAAAGTTGTAAATCAGTATCGTATATATTCTCGCTCTCAATAATACTTTTTTTATCATTAATATTTGGTCTAAGATTAGGCTTAAAAATACGTGATTTCCCAAGTATAACTTCATACCCTGATTTTAACTTTAGTTTATATTTCCAAGGCATTACTTTAATATATTTCTCATCATCTGTTCCATTATCTTCTATTAAAGATAATTTATAACCAGGAAAGTATTCATTTAGATACTTTTCTAATGTGCAATCGCCCTCAAAAAACTTCAATTGAAGAGTAAAATTTTTTTCATTTCTATACTTTTTGTCAAAAATATTAATTAAATTCACAAAGGGTTTTTCTTTCAATTTGATACTATGATATTCACTAATACTAACTCTTATTGTCAATCTAGGGTTTATAGGATTTTTTGAAAGTGAATTATATAATTCTTTCAAATATTTTTCAGTATTAATTTCATCATATGCCCAAAAGCCACTTGTTACCAAAATAATTCGCTCCGCTTTAATAGTTTCAACGCATTTTAGAATTGCATCAAACTCAAGAAAAGGTTCTCCGCCACCAGATATTTGTAAATAGCCAACATTAGCATCATTAGCAAATTTTATAAACTTATCAACTGCTTCTTTAGAAAAATGATTTTCTCTAGATATAAATTCATTTTTTTCTTTTTGTGAATGTGGTGAATGAAAAAAGCAAAAAGGGCATCCTACACCGCAATATGATGTGAAGAATACACATATTAATGATTTACCATCTATTTTTTTCCTTTTCTTTATATCAAACAACTTTACTTTCAATAATTGATCTCTATAATATTGAGGATTTTTAAAAATATTAATACTATCATTCATAAATATATCACCTTTTTATCTTTTTAAAATTTTTACCCATGATTCTTGTTTTTCTTCAAAACTATTTTTATATTCTATATTTAAAAATTTTATGATTGCTTCAACCAGTTTCTCTTCAGAAAATTTATATTGTTGATTCCAATACATAAGAGCATTTAAATACTGTCTAAATTTTTTCCTAAAATGTTTTGACGGATGCTCTAAAATGTTTTCTTTTAACAAAATAGAAACAGCGATTAATGCATCGGCAAATTTTGACTTTTCTATACTGTCAATTTGAATTATATCAGCCATTCTAGAACTTTCTACTGTAGAATTTAATCCAAACTTACACATTGCTAAAGAACTATTACCCACTCCCATATCAATTGCAATAGGTTTATCTTGATTTTCCATTAAAACAAATGTTGCACAATTAAAGAACTCTTCTGTTCCTTTTTTCCTTATTCCTATATTAAAGTCTCTACCAGTTATATTAAAACTATCCATACCATATTTGTGCCTATAATGTTTTAAATCAACTGTGTCAACTTCCCTTTTTATTCCCTTATCAACATGTTGAATTGCATTAAGCAAATCTTCATCACTAGAACATATTTTAATATGTATATCATCCAACGGAATATTTAAGTAGTCAGAGTTTGTTAAATAATCAAAAGTATCATATACTACTTGTTCCAATTTTGGTTTTGTTAATGTTCCCATACATTTATAATAGCATCCAAATTTTTGTGGAATATCTGTTTTCAAATATTGTAATGATTTTAACTTCATACTATTTTGTATTAAATAGATACCTTGTTCTGGAATATTATCACTGATTATATATTTTTTTAATGGCGAAATTTTAGAACCAATAAAATCAATAGTAGGATCTACTTGAGAAGTTATTTCAACAGGTTGTTCTTGAAAATACCCTTTTTTTGAAAAACATTCGCTAAATTTTGATTCTACAAAATCCAAATAATCAGTATTATTTCTTTTTGTTTTTTGCATTCAAATTCCCCCTTAATTGATACGTAGTATATCACAGAAATAAAAAATTGACAATTAAGCATGCCAATCTATTTATATACTTACAATATGTATATCAATCATATAACAAACAGTATATTTACTGGTACAAATATTTAAGATATTTCTCTCATATTTATCATTCATCATTATATAGTCATAATATTAGTAATTGACGCGATTAATCTTTCATTGTGAATATCTTTGCTATATAAGATTCTCCCACTATCCATATCCATCAAAATAGCTGAAGAAGCTGTTGTGGAAAGAGCAAAAGTTTTTTGTGGTACTACTAATAATAAAAGTATTATTCCTAATATTATTTTTTTCATAATGTCACCACTAGAATATATGAAAAAAAGGACTAGTTTAGTCCTTATTATTATAATTTGTGCTATCGTCATTAGGTTCTTTTACTAGATTTATTAGTCATAACACATTAAAATATTATTACTTTAACTTTCCATTGTACATATCTTGAAATATTCCAGGTGTTTCAATTAATTCATTATATTTACCTTTTTGAACAATTTGACCATTATCAAAAACTAGTATGAAATCACAGTTTTGTAAAGTTGTTAATCTATGGGCAATCGATATTATTAACGTGTTATTCTCTATTTGCAATTTTTCTATTTGCTTTTGAATATATTTCTCGGAAGTATTATCTAAAGCGCTTGTAGCTTCATCTAAAATTAAAATTTTAGGTTTTCTTAAAAAGATTCTTGCAATGGCAATACGTTGTCTTTGACCACCAGATAAATTATTTCCACCTTCAGCTAGCATAGTATCATATCCCTTAGGGAGTGAATTTATAAAATCATCTATATATGCCCTCTTAGCAGCTTCTTTTATTTCTTCATCACTAACTTTTTTATGAACACCATAGCAAATATTTTCTTTGATAGTACCTGCCACTAAAAATGGATTTTGTGGTACTAACGCCATGATATCGGATATATCCTTGCGAGATAAATTATCTAAATTTTTATTCCCTATCACAATATTACCTGAAGTATTTTTCTCTAATTTTGCTAAAATTTTTATAAGTGAAGATTTACCACATCCAGAAGGTCCTGCTATACCAACAAATTTACCATCTTCAATATCTAAATTTAAATTAGAAATAACTTTTTTATCACTATTTTTATATGAAAAATCAACATCTTTTATTTGTATTAAAGAGTTTGTAATAATCTTTTTATTTTTATCGGTGTTAGTTTTATAAGAAAAATCCTTTTCTAAATCAATGATATTAAAGTATTCTCTAGCTAATATAGTTGATTCTGACAACTCATCAAATATACGATGTAATTCACGTAAAGGAGTCGTTAATTGAGTAAAACATAAATATGCTGTTAATACAGTACCTACGCTAATAATTTTCTCTCCGGCTAGATATGCTGAAGTTCCAATGACTAATACGGTGAATAATGCTTCGTTTATAAATTTTAAGCAATCATAAAAAGCCATCGATTTATGATGTTTCATTTCTTTTTGACGCAAGAACTCCGACTTATCTGTAAACCTATTAACTTCAGCTTCAGCATTATCGGTAACACGTATAACTTCTATTCCATTTATTAATTCTACCATCGTTCCATCCATAGATGATTTTTCTTCCATTAATTCCACTCTAATTCCCTTTTGAGTAGATATTTGTCTAAAAATGATAATAATTCCAATCGGAATAACAAATAACATTAATATTGACAAAAATAATGGTAATTTGGAAAAAATAACTATAATAGCTGCTATACCACTGAAAATAGCCGGTGCAAAGTCCATAAATAATAGTTTCAATAAGCGTATAGTACCCTCTAAACTTCTATTTAATTTTCCGTGAATGTTACCGGTCATATTTTCTTTAAAATAAGAAAGTGGTGCATGCAAAAGAGCATCAACTGCATGTGAACGTGCATTTTTTTCACACCTAGTACAAGTGTCCTCCACAACAACACGACGAATTACCTTTATAATTTCATTAGAAACCGTGACAACCAAAATAAATAATAAAAATGGAATGATACTTACAAATGATAAACTTTCTTGATTTAGTACATCATCTGTTAATTTACCAATAGATAATGGCAATAATTGACTTAAAAATGCTGATAATATCATTATAAATATGATGATAATAAAATTTAACTTTTGACGTTTGTTTAACATAAGATATATTCTTTTTACTAAATTTTGCTTTTTCATAAATTACCGCCTTTTATCAATAACCTTTGCTAGAGTTTATTGGTTCAGAGATGTTTACCATTGCTATCTCCAATAGCACTATTTACTTTTGAATAAAAGTTCATATCCCACAATTTTCCATTTACATAGTATGATTCTAATCTTATACCATTTAACTCCGCAACTTTTTCATGTAATTTGATTGAAGGATTATTAAATTCAAATACAGCACTAGTAACACTGGCAACACCTGTAGAAAATAATTCATCATAAAATTTATTAATAACTGTAGTACCTAAACCATTATGTTGCAGTGCGGGATCGATTCCAATCTCAACCTCTACATTTTTACCATTTGCATTACTTCTCAAAATATTTATATATCCTGCATAATTATCATTGTTATCTAAAACAATATAACTATAATTCATTAATGCTTTAGATATACCATAATTTCCATTACCTTTTTGTAAAAAATACTTATCTTCTCCAAGAGGTATTGCAAAACCATCTCTATTTTGCATAGCTTTTATATGGCCTTGAAGTACTTTATTTAAATCAATATTTTCTTTTTCAAACGAACTAGGTCTAATCATTTTAAATCCATTATTCAATTCAATTTTTTCTCTTAATTCTTTCTTCCCGGTATCTAATATTGAAGTGGGAATTAAATTGTTATCTGGGATTAAAATTCCACTATTTTTTTTCATATTAGGAATATGTTGAAACATCATATTAGATTCGATATTATCGTCACTAATTGCACCATATGGGATTGAACCATAATAATTCATATTAGTCCTACTTAATAAATCTAGCATATCTTTATTACTTCCATTAACTGATAATGTTATATTATGAATATTAGAACTATGAACATAATTAATATAATCATCAATTATATAACCAGACAACGCATTTGCTATATCACTCCCTAATGATTTGTCTAAAAATATATTTAAATTAGCTCTTTTATTAGACCAAATTAAATTACTCAACCCAATAATACCAATAACTCTATCTTTATTTTTAATTGTAAAAGGAAATTGTAATCTTGGAATAGAATAATCTTGTGAAAATTTTTCTAAATCTGCTTCTGATATTCCAGGTATTAATAGTTCGTTTGATATTATAATATTACTACTTGGAACAATTTCTTTTTTTTCTATTTCAGTTTGGCTTTTAGTTGTATAAATTATTTCTTGTATTTCTGTAATATTTAACGAATCTTGCAAATATCTACTAAACTCATTTAGTATTTCTGTTTTATCGTTTTTCTCTAAATCTTTATTAACTTCAAATCTTATAGATGAGACATTGTTTTTGGCATCCACATTATATAGTCCGATATATCCAAGATACTCACCATCTTTATTTGTAATTGCAGCTCTATAAGCAGTTGGCATTCCTTTTAATATTGTTTCAACTTCTTCATCAGTTATATTTGAATTATTCTTAATTAGTTGCTTTGTAGTTTCTATGTAGGCATCAAAACTTCCTATTAAATACTTATTTGTCTCTAACTTTGTAATAAAATCTTCGTTCATTATAGCACCTCACAATCATCTAATTAAATTCTAGCACCCGGGAATTTATCAGTTTTGAAATATAAAAATTATCCAAACCATTATAAAATGGTTATTTTTTTGTCAAATTTTCAAA
>CANQGH010000037.1 GCA_947601845.1 uncultured Bacilli bacterium
TATTCTTTTTTTGTTATAGGACATTTTGTTTTGTAAACACTTTTTACAAATTAGGACATTTTGAATTATAAATCACACTTTTCTAATCTTTCTATATTCAACTTTCATGATTTTTGTTATAATATATTAAGTATTGGAGGAATCTATTATGGATAAGTTAACCAAAGAAGAAGTATTGCACGTTGCTAATCTTGCTCGTATTGGTGTAAGTGATGAAGAAATAGATAAGTATGCAGTAGAATTAAAGCAATTATTAGATGATGTCAATAAAATTAATGATGTAAAAAACTATGATGAGGATTTTTTAATTGCTCCTCATGACCATGAGACAGAATTAAGAAGTGATGAAGAAGGAGAAATGTTAAATCAAGATGACATTATGAAAAATGTTCCTCATCATAATGGAAATTTTGTGGAAGTACCGGTGATGTTAAATGAGTAAGTATTTAGATTTAAGTATTAAAGAAATTAATACGTTATTAAAAGACAAAAAGATTAAACCTATTGATTTAGTAGAAGAAGCATTTGAACGTATCGATAATAATAGTGATTTAAATGCTTTTATTACACTTGATAGGGAAAATGCCTTAAAAAAAGCTCAAGAGTTAGAGAACAAGGAAGTTGATAACTTACTTTTTGGTATACCTATTGCGATTAAAGATAACATTGTAACTAAAGATTTAAGAACAACTTGTGCATCACATATGTTAGATAACTTTATCCCTATTTATAACGCTACTGTTGTAGATAAGATTTTAGATAAAAATATGATTATTATCGGTAAATGTAATATGGATGAATTTGCTATGGGGTCAACTAGTAGAACTAGTTATTATGGTGCTCCATTAAATCCTTGGGATAAAACTAAAATAGCGGGTGGCTCATCAGGGGGCAGTGCTTCTTGCATAGCGGCTAGATTAGTTCCTTTGGCATTAGGTAGTGATACGGGTGGATCTATTCGTCAACCATCTAGTTATTGTGGTATTGTAGGAATGAAACCTACTTATGGTAGAGTATCACGTTATGGTTTAATTGCTTTTGCTTCAAGCCTTGACCAAATTGGCCCAATGACTACTAATGTTTATGACAACGCTTTATTGTTGAATGCTATAAGTGGTCATGATGACAAAGACTTAACTTCTTCTTATAGGGAAGTAGAGGATTATACTAGACTAATAGGTAGCGATATTAAAGGCATGAAAATAGCTGTCCCTAACTTTTTTATGAGTGATATTGTAGATAAAGAAATAAAGGATAAAGTTGAAGAAATCATTAATTTATTAAAAGATAATGGTGCAAGTGTATCATATATTGATATTGATTATATTGAAAATGCTGTAACGCTATATCAAATTATAGCTATGGGTGAAGCTAGTAGCAATTTAGCAAGATTTGATGGGGTACGCTATGGATATTCTTGCGATAATCCCAAAAATCTTGAAGATTTATATAAAAGAACTAGACAAGAGGGATTTGGTGATGAGGTAAAAAGAAGAATTATGGTAGGGTCTTACTTATTAAGTGGTGAGAACGCTACGACATATTATAATAAAGCCTTACAAATTCGTGATGATATCAGTAAGAGTTTTAAAAAAGCTTTTGCAGAATATGACCTTATTATTGGTCCCAATACTACTACTGTAGCATATGGAATTGGTGCTAATCTCGATAATCCATCACAAACCTTTTTAGATGATGTATTAGTAATACCAGTTAATATGGCGGGACTTCCTGGAATGAATGTTCCAATTGGCTTTAATCATGAGCATTTACCAATCGGACTACAGATTATTGGTGATAGTTTTGAAGAGGCTAAAATGTATCAATTAGCGGCCTTTATTGAAAAAAAATTAAATCTAGATTTAATGAGAGAAGTGGTGAAATAATGAGTGAATATAAAACAACAGTAGGAATTGAAGTACATGCTGAATTAAAAACAAATACTAAAATATTTTCATCTTCTTGTAATGGTTACGCTAATATGGCTAATACCCATGTTAATGTGGTGGACTTAGGCTATCCTGGAACTCTGCCAACGTTAAATGCTGAAGTTATAGTTAAAGCTATTAGAGCAAGCCATGTTCTAAATTGTAAAATTAATAAAAAAATGCATTTTGACCGTAAAAATTACTTTTATCCTGATTTACCGAAGGGGTATCAAATTACGCAAGCTAGAACACCTATTGGGGTAGATGGATATGTAGAAATAGAAGTAGATGGTACTAAGAAAAAAATAGGTATTCATGATATTCATATTGAGGAAGATACTTGTAAAAGTATTCACTATAATAATAGTTCCTTATTAGATTTCAATAGAGCAGGAGTTCCTTTAGTAGAAATAGTAACTAAACCAGATATGTCTAGCAGTAAGGAAGCGGTTCTTTACCTAGAAAAATTACGTGAATTACTTTTATATGCTGATGTATCAGATTGTAAAATTGAAGAAGGAAGTATGCGATGTGATGTCAATGTCTCAGTTAGTAAGTCAAGTGTTTTAGGTACTAGAATAGAAATAAAAAATATTGGGTCTATCAGTAATGTTGGGCTTGCTATTGACAGTGAAGTAAAGCGTCAAATAGAATTACTAGAAAGTGGCAATACTTTACATGAGGAAACTAGACGCTATGATGAAAAAAGTAATACTACGGTATTAATGCGTGTTAAAGAAACAGGTAATGATTATCGTTATTTTCCAGAAGCTGATATTCCTTATGTGATATTAGATGATACCTATATCGATAATGTTATTCAACACCTTCCAATGTTATCTAGTACAAGAAGAGAGATATATTTAAAGAGGGGAATAAATCCAGTTAATGTTGATAAGATTATTCAAAATAGAAAAATATCAGATTACTTGAATCGTTATTTAGATAAAAACATTAATTTAGTTATGGCTAGCAACTTGTTACTTGGAGATATTGCTAGTTATCTTAATAAAAACAGTACTAGTATGGATGAAACATGTTTTAATGAAGAGAAGTTTATCCAAGTAGTAAATATGCTAGATAAAGGGGATATGAGTAGTAAAATATTTAAAGAAATTCTAAACGATTTGTTTGAAAGTAACGAAAGCATTGATAATTTATTAAATAAGCACGGTATTTCTAAAATGAGTGATGATGACTTAAAGGCTATTATCAAGAATATAATAGATAATAACCAGGATAATGTAACTCAATATAAGTCTGGTAATGAACGCATTTTAAAATACTTTGTAGGTCAAGTTATGAAAGAAACTAAAGGTAGTGCTGACCCTGTATTAGTGAATAAATATTTATTAGAAGAATTATCGAAATAACTATGATTGAGTTTGCTTAATATAAAAGACTAGTGTATAATGGTATTGTTGGAGGTATCTTTATGAGATATGTAAAAAAGAATAAATTGACGGCATTCATTGTTGTGATATTTGTATTTTTGGTTTTCCTAGGAGGATATTTATATAATATATTCTTTAGTAGTGGAAGACGTGAAGCTTATGGAAATAGACTTGATGGTATTGAAAATGTTGAAATAACAGATAAACAATATGATGAGTTGAAAAAGGAATTAAAAGAGAATGATAGTGTTGTTGAAGTTACTACTAACTTACAAGTAAAAACAGTAAATATTATTATTACCGTTAAAGATGAGGTAACCAAAGATAATGCTAAAAAAATAGGAAATACTGTATTAGAATATTTTGATGATGATCAGTTAGCATTTTTTGATATTCAAGTCTTTGTTAAAAAAGATAATGAAGAATTAAATGATTTCCCAATTATAGGGTATAAGCAAAATGGTAATAAATCTTTCTCTTGGACAAAAGATAGACAGGTGACAAAAAATGAAGATAAATAAAAAAGTAATAATACTTTTCCCCATTATTGTAGCAGTTATTGTATTTTTATCTTTATATTATTATTATAATAGAGAAGATGGGAATTCACTTACTGTTAGCGATAAAAGATGGATTGAGGATAATCTATCCACAATAATCGATTTAGAAGTGGTTAATAATTATCCTATTTATGGTGAAAATGGCGTTTTTTATGAATTTGCCGAAGATTTTGAAACGGATACAGGACTTGATTTAAATATTGTTCCTTATTTGAAAACTGCATCGCCAACAACTAATGGACTACGTTTTCGTATTTTAAAAAGTGATGAACAACTATCAGAGAATGATTTGTTATTAGCAGATGATGTATATGTTGCCGTTAGTAAAACTAGTTATAAAATAAATCGCGTTACTGATTTTAAAAATATTACGTTAGGAGTATTTACTGATGATGTGGGTGAAATCAGTTATTATTTGAAGACAGGTAGCAATATTACCTACAAACCTTATGATACTATATCAGCTCTTATGGGGGCATTAGATGATGGCAGCGTTAATATGATTATTATTCCTAACATTATGTACTTAGATGAAACTATTGCTAGTGATGAATATATAATTGATTATACTTTAACGGAAATGAATAAGCACATTGTTCTTACTCTTAGTAACGACAATACTAAATTAAATCAGATTATTAAGAAATACTATACTAATTGGAAAAATAAGAACTATGTTAATTCATATAACGACAATTTACTTGATTACTATATTTCTCATAATAATATTAATGATAAAACCAAAGCTGATTTGTTATCTAAAAATTATGTTTATGGTTATGTTTCAAATGCACCATATGAGGTAGAAATAGATAACGATTTAGTTGGTATAAGTGGTGAGTATATCAATAGAATAAAAAGACTTACGGGAATTGATTTTACTTATAAAAAGTATAATACTGTTGAGGAGTTAAAAAGTGCGATTGATCGTAATGAGGTAGACATTTATTTTAACTATTATAATTATGATAATGCTAACTATAAGGCTACTGCTTCTACTTTTATAGAAGAATATGTTATATTATCACAACCTGAAGATGAGTATGTAGTAAATTCTTTTGAAGCTTTAAAAGGTATTAAAACGAGTATTATTGGTAACAATGCTCTATATCAATATTTTAGAGATAATAGTAAAGCTAGTTTAGTGGCATATGATAATTTAGATGACTTATTATCTAAAGGTAAAGAAGATGTCCTTGCTATAGATAAAGAAGTTTATACAGTATATAAAAATAGTAAATTTAGTGATTATGAAGTTCTATATAATGGAATTATGACTAATGATTATAATTTTATGGTAAAGAGCAATAATATTGCTTTCTATAATTTATTTAATTATATTATTAATACTAATTCGTACTATCGTTATCGAAATGCTGGTTTAAATAGTCTAAATGTTTCATTCTTTGATCGAATTAGTTTTGAAGAATTATATGTAATTATTTTATTAATTATATTTATTCCAATAATTATATTAGCAATTTTGTACATAATATTAAGGAATAAGAAAAAAATTAAAACTGTAAAAAAAGAAGAACGTAAAAAATATACTGATATGCTTACATCTTTAAAGAACAGAAATTATTTGAATTTCAATATAAAAGCATGGAATGCTTCTAAAAAATATCCACAATCTATAGTAATAATCGACTTAAATAATGTTAAATATGTTAATGATAATTATGGTCACGAAGCTGGAGATAAATTAATTATTCAAGCAGCTAGTATTTTAGTAAGTACTCAATTAGAAAATACCGAAATTATTAGAACGGATGGTAATGAATTTCTAATTTATTTAGTAGGATATAGTGAGCAACAAGTATCTACTTATACTAATAAATTAAGTAAAGAATTTAAAAATCTTGCTTATGGTTTTGGGGCTGCTATTGGTTATAGTATGATTACTGATGATATTAAAACGATAGATGATGCGATTAATGAAGCAACACTAGAAATGCGTACTAATAAAGAAGAGTATAAAGTATAGGAAGATTATAATGAAAAAAAGAATAAGAGTATTATATAAAAGATTAATAATTAATATAAGAAAGCCGGAAATGAAAATCTTGCCTGGGCAACTCTCATTCTTTTTTCTTTTGACCTTAGTTCCATTGTTAGCGCTTTTAATAAGCATTTTTTCAAGATTACATATCCCAGATAGTTTTATCAGTGAATTGGTACTTAGTAATGTTCCCGTAGCACTTACAACTATTATTGATACTTTGTCAAATAGCACATCTGCTAATACAAACGCTATTATTTTCTTTGTGTCAGCTTTAATTTTAGCTTCTAATGGTACTAATTCAATGATTATTGCATCTAATCAAATATATAATGTTGATAGTGGTACATATATTAAACAAAGAATTAAATCAGTAATAATGATGATAATTTTGATTCTTTTATTGTTATTTATGTTTTTAATTCCCGTATTTGGTGATATGTTAATGCACTTAATACAAGCCATTTTTAAGGATAATTTTATTAATAGAATAATTTCTTTTATTTATAATTTATTAAAATATCCTCTTTCGTTCTTATTAGTTTTTTCAGCGGTAAAACTTTTATATACTATGGCACCTGATATAAAAATTAGTTTTAAGGAAGTTAATTATGGGGCCTTATTTACTAGTATTAGTTGGATTGTAGTAACACAAATATACTCTACATATGTGGAAAAATTTTCTAATTATGATAGTTTGTATGGAAGTATATCCAATTTATTAGTGTTAATGTGGTGGGTATATATTTTAGCTTATATTTTTGTATTAGGTATTGGATTAAATGTAACTAAATATCAACTAACTAAAGAATAAGATTTGGTCATTTGTATTGACTTTTCCTACATAAAAAGATACAATATAGCCATATTTTAGGGGATGTTTGGTTATGTTAGAAGAGGACTATGAAAGGTTAATAGAACTTCATCAAGTAACAGAAGAGATTACATTAATTTATTTAAGAATGATAGCTATAGAGACTTATGGTTTTAAAGAGCAATCTTCAGAATTTAGATTTTTAGTGTCTAAATTAAAAAGTATGATAAATTTAGAAGGTCAGTTATATAAACAGTTGGAATTAACACCACAAAAGGCTGCTGATATTTATGATAGTGATGACTATTGTGAGGCAAATTTTATAGAGATAATTACCAACGGTATAACTGACAATAACTTATCTAACTTAAGAATATCAAGA
Organism: uncultured Bacilli bacterium; assembly: GCA_947601845.1. GTDB lineage: Bacteria > Bacillota_I > Bacilli_A > RF39 > UBA660 > RGIG3091. The sequence goes on from CANQGH010000037.1 coordinate 7,081, forward strand.
AATCTTTATAATGTAGCATTACCATATTTTATGTCCAATGAATACTCTAATTCCAAGGATGAGGATGAATATCATGATGATATGGAGGATGAAGAATCTCATATTTTATCAGATCAAGAGGTCATGGATCTTGTCATTAGTAAAAAAATGGAAATGGCTATGGATGATGATGTTACCAAAGGTGTTTTTTCTTTCTTACTAGAAGATATTGACAATTATGATGATGTTTATGGAATTAGATACTATTTGATACGAGCTAAATATATATTAGCGTTAACTAATCCCTCTATAGAAGCAGCCATGATAGATAATAATTTTAGTAACAACTATTCGTTATATTATACATCTGAAATTATTGGAAAAACTTTAGGTTTAGATAGTCACGATGTAGCTAATAGAAAAGATAGTATGGCCTTAGAAATTGCTTATGAGATTATTGATAATCCAGAATATTGCAATATTAATTTATTAAAACAATATTCTTATCAAGCAGGTAAAATTTTGAGTGGATGTTATTTAAGAGCGGCCTTGCTTTTATTAACAGATGAAAAGAAAATTGATGAAATAGTTGAAGATGTCGAGCAAAACATTGCTAGTGATGATGATGAGTACAATGATTACTATGAATTTAATGTGTATTTTGAATACTTGTATGATAAATTGAAAAGTTATAAGGAAGATAAGAAAAAATGTAAATATTTATTTTTAAGATAAACGATTAATTACAGTTTTGTCATTATTTATTTCTTGATTTGTAAAAAAATGATAGTAGTGGTATAATGTAAAAAGTGAGGTTTTTGTTTATGAAAAAAAATATAACTAATAATGAACAAAATGACGACAAATTTTTACACAAATTAAAGAAAATTATTTTAAATCCAGGTAAATACATATTGGATTTATTTAAAATTATAAAAAAAGAAGCTGTTGAAAACTTCGTTTTTTGGGCTTTTATCTTATTAAATCTTATGAATGCGTTCTTTCTTAGAATGCTTACTATGAATGAACCAGAGAACTTTTTTGCCTTTCAACCTATACTCGCTGATTTTGCTTTCCTTATAATTGTTGGCTCTTTTGGTTGCTTATTTAAGAAAACAGGAAGATTAATATATTATTTTGTTATTACTATTTTATTAACGGCAATATGTATGATTAATTCTTCTTATTATACTTTTTATACTTCTTTTTCATCCATATCACTACTTTCAACTATTAAATTTATTGGGCAAGTAGGCGATGCAGTAGTAGATAATGTATTAAAGTTAAAAGATTTTGTATATTTATTTGCTCCAGTTATTATGCTAGCGGTATGTATTAAGAAGTATAGGACTAAAAAAGTGACTAGAAGTGATTATAAAGACCGTCCAAGGGCTTTAAAAATGTTAACTTTTGGCGTTGGATGTGCAGTTGTTTTTGCTACCACATTAACACCTACAGATATAGGGCGTTTAGTAAAACAATGGAATAGGGAATATATTGTTATGAAATATGGTATTTATACATACCATGTCAATGATTTATTTAAAAGTATTGAGCCTAAAATAACATCTTTATTTGGTTATGATGAAGCAATGAAAACATATAAAGAATATTTCGCTGATTATGTACCGGAAAAAACTAATAAATACACAGGAATATACGAGGGTAAAAATATTATTACTATTCATGCTGAAAGTATTCAAAACTTTGTTATAGGTTTAAAATTTAATGGTGAAGAAGTAACGCCTAACCTTAATAAACTTGCTCAAGGTGGATTATATTTTGATAATTTCTATTCGCAAGTAAGTACGGGTACTAGTAGTGATAGTGAATTTACTTTCAGTACATCTTTAATGCCTTCTAATGTTGGTACTGCTTTTGGAAGTTACTATGACAGAACTTATGTTACAACACAAAAATTGTTACAAGAAAAAGGATACTATACTTTCTCAATGCATGGTAACACTGCTGATTATTGGAATAGAAGAATAATGTATAAAGCCATTGGATATGATAAGTTCTATTCTAAAGTTGATTATGATATAGATGAAGTTAAAGGACTTGGTATTAGTGATGAATCGTTCTTCCTTCAATCAGTAGAAAAAATTAAGGAAATAGCTAGTGAGTACCCTAACTTTTATGGAACGGCAATTACCCTTACTAATCATACACCATTCAAAGATAAAAATGGCGTTTATAGTGATTTTGATGTCAGCTTACATGAACAGGTTTATAATGAAGAGACCAAAGAATATGAAGAAGTAACATATCCGTATTTAGAAAATACTAAATTAGGTAGATATTTAAAATCAGTGCATTATGCTGATGCAGCGCTAGGTGAATTTATTCAAGCCTTAGATGAAGCAGGCATTCTTGAAAATACCGTTATTGTATTATATGGTGACCATGATGCTAGACTTCCAAAAGAAGATTATCAAAAAATGTATAGTTATGATAAAGAGACCGATGGAGTATTACCAGAAGATGATCCTAACTATGTTGATTTCAATAGTTACCAATATGAACTAAATAGAAAAGTTCCATTCATTATTTGGTCAAAAGATGGAAAATATAAAGGTACTATTTCCAATGTAATGGGAATGTATGATGTTCAACCAACTTTGGGTAATATGTTTGGCTTTACTAATAAATATGCTTTAGGGCACGATATATTTAACATAGGTAGCCGCAATATCGTTGTATTTCCAACTGGTAACTGGGTAACTAATGATGTATATTATAATAGTCAAAAAGTTGAATATATGACCTTAAAAGATACTGTAATTACCGATGAATATATTAGTGAATGTAATTCTTATGCTGACCGATTATTAAATGTTTCTAATTCTATTATAGTATACGATTTAATTAAAAAGAGTAATGAAGACCAAACTGATGAATCGATTGTAATTGAAGAAGGTGTAAAATAGGTAGATGATACCTATTTTTTCTAAGAAAAAAGATGGTGATAAATATGGAAAGAGTAATAATGATTAAATATGGGGAATTATCTACGAAGAAAGGAAATATAAATTTCTTTATAAATACTCTATATCGAAATATTCAAAATAAATTAAAAAAATTTAATACTAAAATATATAAAGATATATCTAGAATGTACATTGAATTTGATGATAAAGATTTAGATAATATTTTAAAAAAAATTAATACTATTTTTGGAATTCATGAATATGTAGTTGCTTATAAAATAAATACAGACATAGAACTTATAAAAAAGACTATTTTACAAATACTAAATAATGAGGATTTTGATACTTTTAAAGTAGAAACCAAAAGAAGTGATAAAACCTTTCCTATTCCGAGTTTAGAATTTTCTAAACAAATAGGAGGATTAATTTTAAAAAACATTGATCATTCTAAAGTTGATGTCCATAATCCTCATCTTTTAATTAATATTGAAATAAGACATGAATATACTTACATTTACTTGAATCATTATAAAGGTTTAGGCGGATACCCTAATGGTACATTGGGACATGGAATGTTAATGCTTAGTGGTGGTATCGATTCACCTGTTAGTGGTTATCTAGCTTTAAAAAGAGGAATGATTTTAGATGCAGTATATTTTGAAGCTATTCCTCATACTAGTATTGAAGCAAGGAATAAAGTCATTGCTTTGACTAAAAAATTAGTTAATTATACTAATAAAATAGAACTACATATTATTCCGTTTACAGATATTCAAGAATCTATTTATAAAAATATAGATCCAGCATACTGTATTACTATTATGCGAAGAATGATGTATCGTATTATGGAAAAATTAGCTAAAATGAAAAAGGCTCAAGTAATTGTTAATGGTGAATCAATTGGTCAAGTAGCAAGTCAAACTCTAACTAGTATGAATGTTATTAATAACGTTACTAATTTTCCTGTTATTCGACCAGTCGCTTGCTTAGATAAATTAGAAATAATTGATATTGCTAAAAAAATAGATACATATGATATTAGTATTTTACCATATGAAGATTGCTGTACTATCTTTGTACCAAAACATCCAATTATTAATCCTAATTTAAATGATGCAGTTAAATTTGAAGAGAGTTTTGATTATAACTCTTTAATAGATGAAGCCATAAAGAATAGAATTGTTATGGATATTAAAGAAGAAGATGAAGATAATAAATTTAAAGATTTGTTGTAGGTAGAATTTACCAGTTGTATTTTGGTATGAATTGTTAAAATTTTCACATTCTATAAATGTATAGGAGGTGAAAACAATGAACAGTAACAAAGATTCAATGAAAATGCATGTTCCTGGTGCAAAACAAGCTATCGACAAAATGAAATATGAAATAGCTAACGAATTTGGTGTTAACTTAGGACCAGATACAACTTCACGTGCTAACGGATCAGTTGGTGGTGAAATTACAAAAAGATTAGTTCGTAGTGGAATGAACCAAATTAGTTCAGGATACAACAAGTAGTTTTAACTAATTTAACTAACAAAATTAATAACTATCAACTGTTCATTGTTGATAGTTTTTTTATTATGAAAAATATATGATATGTAATCTTTATAATTATATGGTAATTATAGTGCTCGAATTTATATTTAGTGTATAAAATTGATTTGTCAACGATTTTTTTCTAAAATAGTGGTATCTTTTGTTTAATTATCACATTTAAATATATATGATAAATAGGAAATGCAACTTGTAATTGACAAAAAACAACTAAAAATTGGTAGAATGCAACATTTTTTTGTTATAATATTTTTAGTGAAACAAAGAAAAAATGAAGTTTAGGGAAAAATTATAGGCACTAAGAAAAGATAATAAACTATCGCAAGAACAATTAGTAGATAGGCTGGATTTGTTGGGGTAAACCGTGCCATAATAGGGCGGGACAAACTTATCTACAAACGGATAAATTACTTGATTTAGTATATAATAAATAAAAAATAAGGAGTATATATATATGATTAGTAATAAAAAAGAAACAGTTATAATATCAATATACTGTCTAATGATTGCTCTACTAGTATTACTTTTTACTACCAAAAACTCTCCATTATATCCATTCAATGATTGGTGCGATGCTAATGCATTCTTCACAGTAGGAAAAGGAATATTTAATGGCAAAGTACCTTATAAAGATTTATTTGAACAAAAAGGGCCACTATTATATCTAATATATGGAATAGGATATTTAATATCCCACAGGACTTTTTTAGGAGTATTTATAATAGAAGTAATTATATTTGGAGGCGGATTATATTATCTATTTAAAACACTAAGATTATTTTTAAGTAAAAAATCAGCTATCATAATTTTGCCTATTTTTAGTTCTATTCTATGTACTTGCAAATCGTTTGTTCATGGTGGTAGTGCAGAAGAACTCACAATATTATGTTTTTTTATTACTTTATATTATTTTTTTAAACACTTTAAATTAAAAGAGTTAAATACTAAAGAAATGTTATTTAATGGTATAGTAGCAGGAATGATTCTTTTAATAAAATATACATTATTAGGTTTTTGGATAGCATTTACTTTATCTATTTTTATAGATTTTATGATGAAGAAAAAGTATAAAGATGCGATTGTATATCCATTATATCTTTTGTTAGGAATGGTTATACCGTTTACAATTGCCCTTATATATTTCTTAATTAATGGTGGAGTAAAAGCATTTATAAATAATTATTTTATTGTCAATATTACCGCATATTCTACCAAAACCTATGGAATAATCGATAAAATACAAAAATTAGTTGCTGGTTTCATAGGGACTTTAAGTAAAAATGTAATTATGATACCATTATTTATATCAATTATAATATTTATTCCGTTCTTAAAATTGCCAACAAGAGCCAAATGGTTATTATTACTAATCATTATGGTAACTATTTTCGGTGTTTTTTATGGCTTAAAGTTTTATCCTTATTATTTACTATTTATTTTATTCTTTAGTAGTATAGCATATTTAGTAATATTTAGTATAGTGGATAAATATATTGTAAAATTATCCAGCTTTACTTATTTATTAATATTAAGTATTGTTATGTTGGGTAGTTTAGCTAATAGTTATTATAATGCTAATTATAAGCAATATAGATTTGTTAAAAAGAGTGATTTATATCAATATGAATTAGCAGATATAATCAATAGTTATCCTAATCCAAGTTTAGTAAATATGGGACATTTAGATTGTGGACTTTATACTACGACTGGATTAGTACCTACAACTTATTTTTTTCAACGTCACAATATTCCTTATGCGAATTTTAAAGATAACCTTGATGAATTTGCCAATTATATAAAAAATAAAACAACAACGCATATTATTTACCACACTCGTATGGATGAAGATGAATTGCAAAAGAAAGAACCATTATTATTTGAAAACTATCAATTGATTGCTAAAGCTTATCATAAGTATGAGGGTAAACCCTTCATCGCGTATTTATTTCAGATAAAGTTATAAAGAATGACAATCTTATGAGATTGTTATTTTTCTTATAAAAAAGGTAGTAAAATACCATCTTTATATGTTAAAATATTGTTAATTAGAAAGAGGGATAATATTATGAAGATAATGTCAATCAATGCTGGTAGTAGTTCACTAAAGTTCAGTTTATTTGAAATGGATACTGAAGAAGTATTAATAAGTGGATTATTTGAACGTATTGGTATTGAAGGTAGTATGTATACTATTAAATATCAAGGGAATAAAATCAAGGAAGAAGTAGAATTAAAGGATCATGGTGATGCCGTTAAAATATTATTAGATAAATTAATTAGTTTAAAAGTAATTAGTAGTTTAGAAGAAATAAATGGAATAGGTCATAGAGTGGTTCATGGTGGCGCTAATTATACTAAATCAGTTATGGTTACTAGTAAAGTAGCAGAAGATATATTAAAGTTAAGTGATTTAGCACCACTTCATAATCCAGCGCATTATTTAGGAATTAAGGCTTTTCAAGAGGTATTACCTAAAACACCTATGGTAGTAGTATTTGATACGGCATTCCATCAAACAATGGAAAAAGAGAATTATTTATATGCATTACCTTATGAATGGTATACTAAGTATGGAGTAAGAAAGTATGGATTCCATGGAACGAGTCACAGATATATTACCAAGAAGATTAGCGAAGAACTTGGTAGAAATGATTTGCGCATTATTAGTTGCCATTTAGGAAATGGTGGTAGTGTTACTGCTATCAAAGATGGTAAATGTGTTAATACTTCAATGGGATTTACCCCATTAGCAGGTATTGTAATGGGAACTAGATGCGGTGATGTTGATAGTTCAATTATTCCATATGTCATGGAAAAAGAAGGTAAGAGTGCTGGCGAGATATTAGATGATTTTAATAAAAAGTCAGGATTATTAGGTATCAGTATGACTAGTAGTGACTCAAGAGATATCGAAGATGGAATGCATGAAGGTAATGAACAATGCATCTTAGCTGAAGAAATGTATGTAAGATCTATCGTTAAATACATTGCTCAATATTATGTGGAATTAGGTGGCGTTGATGTTATATGCTTTACGGCAGGTATAGGAGAAAAAAGCGTTGAAACAAGACAACTAATTATTGAAAAACTAGCCGTATTAGGAATTAAACTTGATTTAGAAGCAAATAAGGTAAGAGGAGAATTTGCGAAGATTAGTGCTAAAGATTCTAGTTGTTTAGTATATGTGGTACCTACTAATGAAGAATTAATGATTGCTATGGATACAATGGAACTTATAAATAGATAGGAAATGTATGTTGAAAGAGATTTATAAAAAAATAAAAAAATATGATACTATTGTTATTGCTAGACATATTGGGGTAGATCCGGATGCTCTAGCTAGTCAGATGGCTTTAAGAGAGTCAATTAGAAAAACTTTCCCAAATAAAAGTGTCTATGCCGTAGGTAGTGGAAGTACTAAATTTAATTATTTACCTAAGTTAGATAAACAAGATGAATACCAAGATGCCTTACTGATTATAGTTGATACACCGGATAAAAAAAGAATTGATGTTAATAATTTTGATTCTTTTAGTGACTATATCAAAATAGATCACCATCCTTTTGTTGAGAATTTTGGGGGTATAGAATATATTGATGATACAGCCAGTAGTGCTTCGGAAATAATATATAGATTAATTGAAGAAACACCTTTGGTACTAGATTATGATATTGCTAGAATTATCTTCTTAGGAATGGTATCCGATACCAATCGTTTCTTATTTAATTCTAGTAGCAATACTTTCGAGGTAGTTACTAAATTATTAAAGAAATTTGATCTTAATTTACCAGAATTATATAGTAATATTTTTATGAGGCCACTAAACGAAGTGCGTTTACAAGGTTATATTTCCCAAAATATGAATGTTACAGAACATGGACTAGGATGGATAAAGATAACTAATGATGTTATATCAAAGTTTGGAGTCGATGTAGGTTCAGCCGGTAATTTAATTAACAATTTTAACTATATTGAAGAAGTTATCGTTTGGGTGTTTATATCTGAAGATGTTAAAAATAATTTAATTAAAATAAATATTCGTTCTCGTGGTCCAGTCATTAATCATGTTGCTGAAAAATATAATGGGGGTGGACATCGACTAGCAAGTGGAGCTAAAGTAAGTTGTATGGAAGAAGCTGAGGCTCTAATAGAAGAATTAGAGGATGTTTGCAAGGATTATTTAGAAAAAATGGGTGATAGTAATGAAGATTAATAGTGTTGATTTGTTTATAAGTGCAGTAAGAAGAAGTCAATATCCTACTGATAATAAGCCGGAATTTTTATTAGTCGGAAGAAGTAATGTTGGTAAGAGTAGCTTTATTAATACCATTGTTAATGTTAAGAATATGGCAAGAGTGTCAGCAACTCCCGGTAAAACGCAAACATTAAACTTTTATAATGTTAATAATGACTTTTATCTAGTAGATGTTCCAGGTTATGGATACGCTTTAACAAGTAAAGAACAGCAGAAAAAATTTGGTCTAATGATTGAAGAGTATTTGGAAAAAAGAGATCAATTAAAAAGGGTATTTATGCTTATTGATTTTAGACATAAACCTACAGAAGATGACTTAATGATGTATAACTTTTTAAAATATTATCATATTCCTGCAACTATTGTAGCAACTAAAGTTGATAAAGTGCCTGCTAGTAAAAAGGATTATAATTTTAAAGTAATTAAAGATAGTTTTGATTTAGTAGTTGGGGATGATATTGTTTTATTTTCGAGTGTTACTAAGTTAGGTAGGGAAGATATTATTAAAAAAATAGAAGATTTGACAATTGAAATAATGTAAAGTGATTGATTAAAAAATGTTAAATAAATAATTTACATATTTAAGTACTAGCCTTAGGTTAGTATTTTTTTCTTGCAAAAACCGATGGGGGGGGGGGTATAATGGTATATAGAATAAA
>CANQGH010000038.1 GCA_947601845.1 uncultured Bacilli bacterium
CTAGAAAGAGTAACAATATTATACTAGTAAATAAATGATTTGCAACTTCATCCATTTACTAATCAGTATTATACGTGTTATAATTAAAGTGACTATGTAAATAGATAAAATATGAAAAAGTGGGTAATAAAATGGTTAAATATAAAAGTTTTTTTGAAAATTGTAAGAGAATAGAACACTACTATGATTATTTAATATCCTTAACCAATGAGCATAAGTTTGTTGGGCCAACTAATGAATGGATTATAGATAATTATTATATTATTGCTGAAGTAAAAGTAAGCATAAAAAAAGAATTAAAGGATAATAAGAAATTAAAAAAGACATTACCAAAATGTGATGAGTTATATAAAGATTTAAAAGATTTATATGAAACTAACAATTTTGATATTAAATATAGTGACATATTGAAAAGAATCAGGTTATATCAGCAGGATGAAGCTAATTATTTGAATTATAATTTATTAGAGACTGTTCCGATTTTATTAGCGTTCATATTAATAGATAGATTAACTAAATTATGTCACGATAAACGCAATAGTCAAAACGAAAAAGAAAAAGTAAGAACATTAGTAACAACTTTTGAAGAAAAAATTAGTAATAATGAAGAAATTAATTTAAGCGATTACATTACTATTGATAAAGATATAGTTAATCATCCAGAAATTGTTGAACAATTAACGGATAGCCTAAAGCATTTAGGAGAGGTTTCTAATGGATTGTTTATTCAATTGGATGAGATGTTAGAATCTTTGGGATTAAAGCTTAAAGATTTGATTAATGCTGAGCAGATGGATAGTATTAAAAATAATGTTCTTATTTCCAATATTTTTAATAGCTTGCGAAATGTAACTAAAATTAAAACATTAGATTTATTTGATAAAGTTAGTAAAACAGAACAAGTTTTAAAACAAGATCCAATTTATCGTAAGATGACTCCTGAAACTAAAATATTGTATCGTAAAAGATTAAGTGCTAAGTGTAAAAAGAGTAGTGAATACGAATACGCTTGTAAGATATTGGAAAAAAGCGTTAAAGAAGAAAGACACATCGGTTTTTATTTATTAAAACATGAAAATCTAACACTAAGAAGTAGGGTATATGTTCTTTCTATAGCGTTATTTACAATTATTATTAGCTTTCTATTATCTTTTGTAGCACTAGATTATTGGATTGTTGCGTTCATTCTTTTATTAGTGCCAATTAGTGAGATTGTAATACAATTATATAACAAAATATTAATGAAAATTTTCCCTTGCGAACCTTTACCAAAATTAGATTTCACCAAAGGTATTAATAGAGAGAACGCTACTATGGTAGTAATTCCTACTATTATTAAAGATGAGAATAAAATTAATAAAATGTTTGAACTTTTAGAGAAATATTATCTTGCTAATAAGTCAGATAATTTATATTTTTCTTTATTGGGTGATTGCTCCAGTGAGCAAACCATGGAAATTGATAAAGATCACTTTATTGCGGAGTATGGTATTAAAAAATCAGAGGAATTAAATCAAAAATATGGGAAAAATATTTTCTTTTTCCTTTATCGTAAACGTGCTTTCAATGAATGTGAAAATCATTACTTAGGTTATGAAAGAAAAAGAGGAGCCTTAATTCATTTTAATAGATTATTATTAAATAAGTTATCTCTAACCGAAAAAGAAAAATATATATACAAAGAAAATGTTAGTAGTTTAAAAGAACATATAAAATATGTTATTACAATTGATACTGATACAGAATTAGTGTTAAATACGGCCCTATCATTAGTGGGAACCATGGCTCATCCTATAAATAAACCAATATTAAATAAAAAAAGGACTAAAGTTATTAGTGGATACGGTATAATACAGCCAAGAGTGAACGTTGATATTGAATCTACTAATAAATCAGTATATTCTCAAATAATGGCTGGTATTGGTGGCTTCGATGTATATTCAACAATTACTCCCAATTTTTATCAAGATTTCTTTAGAGAAGGAAGCTTTGTGGGAAAAGGAATATATGACCTAGAAGTATTTGAAGAAGTAGTATCCAATACTTTCCCAGAAAATCTAATCTTAAGCCATGATTTACTAGAGGGTAATTATTTACGATGCGGATTTGCTTCAGATATTGAAGTAATTGATGATTTCCCTTCAGAATTCCTAGTAGAGTCTTCTCGCCAACATCGTTGGACTAGAGGGGATGTTCAAATATCGGGATGGTTAAAAAATCATGTAAAAAATAAAAATGGTAATAAAGTAAGCAATCCTCTAAATTTGATTGAAAAGTTTAAAATATTTGATAATATTAGAAGACTATGGATAAATCCGTGTATGTTAGCTTTAATGATTTTATCCTTTATATGTGGTAATCCATTGTGGACAATAATTATTATTGCGTGCATTGTTTTCTGGCCAATGGCCTTTTATCTAAAAGATTTATTACATCGTCAAAATAAAAAAATGTTCACTTTTAAATATTATAATAATTTGATTTTTGGGTTCTTTAATATTTTATATCGTACGCTTATTAATCTTATTACTATACCATATTATACACTATTATACTTAGATGCTTTTGTAAGAAGTGTATATCGTATGAACATAAGTCACAAAAATTTACTTAATTGGTTAACTGCGGAAGAAGCTACTAAAATAATTAAGAAAGATGTTTGGAATTACCTTAAGTCATTTAAATTTAATTACTTAATAGCAGTATTATTAATTGTATTATCCATTATTTTTTCACCCAAATATTTACTAGTGGCCATTTTATTAGCCATAGGTTTTGCTTTAGCACCTATCATTTTATATTCGTTTAGTAAACCAAAAGATGTGGTCTTAGCCGGTTTAAATGAGAAACAAACAAGGAAATTAGTAGATGTAGCTTATCGTACTTGGTTATATTTTGATACTTTATTAACAGAAGAAAATAATTATTTAATACCTGATAATATTCAATTAAATCGTGAAAATAAAGTAGAGGCGAAAACTTCACCTACCGATATAGGAATGAGTATTACAGCTATTATCTCGGCATATGAACTATCGTTTATAGATAAAGATCATGCCTTATTATTACTAGATAAAGTAACTTCATCTATAGAAAAATTAGAAAAATGGCACGGGCATTTATATAATTGGTATAACGTAAGAACATTAAATAAAATTGTACCATATACAGTTTCATCTGTAGACAGTGGTAATTTAGCAGCAAGTTTAGTTGTTGCTCAGCAATTTTGTAAAAAACTTGGGCAAAATGATTTGAGTGTGCGTCTTGGTATGCTGTTTGATAATATGGATTTTTCAAAATTATATAATGAACAAGATGTATTTAGTATTGCTTATGATACTACTAATGAAGAATTATCAGGATATAGTTATAATAAATTTGCTAGTGAAAGTAGAATTTTGAGTTTCGTTGCTATTATGAAGGGGGATGTGCCAAGTAAACATTGGTTATCTCTTGATAAGACTTTAACCAAATATAAAAAGCATAAGGGGTTAGTTTCTTGGTCTGGAACTTCTTTTGAGTATTTTATGCCATTAATATTCATGAGGACATACCCTAATACATTATTAGATGAAAGTTATTTCTTTGCTAAGTTTTGCCAAAAAAGTTATATTAATGAAATTGATTCGCGCCTTCCTTGGGGAATATCAGAATCAGCTTATGATGAGCTAGATGATGGTCTAAATTATAAATATAAAGCTTTTGCCACTCCTTACTTAAAAGTTATCGATGAAAAAGATGAGCGTTTAGTATTATCTCCATACGCTAGTATTTTAGCGATTACTAATGATCCTGGTGATGTCTATAATAACTTAAAAAAGTTTAAACGCTTAAAAATGTATGGTGATTTTGGTTTTTATGAATCATACGATTATACAACCAATAATTGCGTTTTAGCATACTATGCTCATCATCAAGGAATGATTTTATCTTCTTTAGCTAATTACTTAAAGAATAATGTTATTCAAAATTATTTCCATTCAGATTTAAGAGCTCAAGCTTTTGAAATACTTTTAAAAGAAAAAGTTCAGTTAAATCCAGTTATCGATATGAAAGTAGTTGGATACAAAAAATATGATTATGAGCGTGAAAAAATTGAAAACGATATCCGTGAGTATAATTATATTTCTGATACTCCACAATTATCAGTTTTATCTAACTCTAGATATTCTGTTCTAATAAATGATCGTGGGAATGGATTTAGTAGATATGGAACAATTCAATTAAATAGATATCGTAAAATTACAGAATTAGATTATGGTACTTATTTATATATTAAAGATATCGATTCTAATAAAGTTTGGTCTAATACTTTCGCTCCAACCAATGTTGAACCAGAAAAATACAACGTAGTTTTTGCTAATGACCGTATTAAATTTTCAAGAATGGATAACAACATTATCACTCAAACGGAAATAATTGTTACTAAAGAACATGATGCTGAAATAAGAAAATTTACATTTAAAAATTTATCTAATACTACTAGAAGACTAGAATTGACTTCCTATACGGAGGTAATCTTAGAAGAGAATATAGATGATATTATTCACAGAACATTTAAAAATTTATTTGTTAGTAGTAAATTTATGGAAGAGAATAATACATTAGTTATGCGAAGACGCAATAATTCTAAGAAATTAAGTAACTATATGATGGCAAGAATAATTGTCAATAATAAAAACTATCATGTTTCATACGAGACAGAGCGCGATAGATTCATAGGAAGAGGTAATGATGGCTATAATGCCGCAGCTATAAACCATAAACTTTCCAATAAGGCAGGCACTAATATTGACCCTATTCTAAGTCTTAGAACCACAATAGAACTTGCACCAAGAGAAGAAGTTATAGTTTATTATGTTAGTGGATTTAGTAAATCCGTAGAAGGAATTAATGAGATTATTGAAGCTTACCCTAATAAGCACGAAATTGAAAAAGCCTTTGATTATGCGACATTATCTAATAATTTGAATACTAAACTATTAAATATAAGTGGTCGCAATATTAGAACATTCAATATTATGTTAAATTATATTTATCAAACTAGTAGACATTTTATAAATGAAGATAGGAGAGAATTGCTAGCGCAGAATTCACTTAGCCAAAGTGGTTTATGGCGTTTTGGTATCAGTGGTGATAGACCGATTATATTAGTAGAAATACAAAGCGGTGAGTCTTTCCGTTTAGCTAAAGATATTATAAGAGCCTTTGAATATTTCAAAAGTAAAGCGCTACACATAGATTTAGTTATTGTCAATGATGAAGAAGATGAGTATAAATCTATTGTTAAACGCGAAGTAGAGCAAGAATTATTCCGCATGAATAAATTGTTTGATTTTAATTCGTTACCAGGATCAATTTACCTAATTGATGGTAGTGATTTGATTAATGAAGAAAGAATATTATTAAACATGGTTGCTAGATTAGCTTTCCATTCTAACACTGACAGTTCACTAGAAGATGCAGTTAATAAAATGCATTTGGATAACAAAATTGTTGATTTTCCAAAAAGAGTAGCAGAAGAGTTACCAAAGATTAGTGATGATACATTGGATTTAGATAATTTTAACGGTTATGGTGGATTCATAAAAAAGACCAATGAATATGTAATTACTAATATGAATACTCCTACCCCTTGGTCAAATGTCTTAGCCAATAAGTCATTTGGTAGTATTGTAACCAATAATGAATGTGGTTTTGTCTATTCGTATAATAGTCAAATGTTTAAACTTAATTCTTGGTCTAACGACATTGTAGTTAATGATAAATCATCTGGTATATCAATTAATGATGTTGAAATAACGCCAAGGAAATGTATCCACGGGTTTGGTTATTCTATATTTGAACATAGTGGAGATACTTATGAACTTGAGACAACGCATTTTGTGGCCAAGGATGATAAAATTAAATTTTATAAAGTTAAATTAACCAATACTAGCAATACAGTTAAGAATTATAAAATAACTTATTGGATGAACCCAACTTTAGGACCAAATGAGGAAAAATCTAGTAGATATATTTTGTCAGAGTATTTTCCAAATATGAATGCAGTTATTTTACGTAATGTTTATAATCCAAATTTCTCTGGTGTATCAGTATTTATTAGCTCTACATTGCCAATTACTACGGCTACAGTAGATCGTATTATCTCTAAGGCTATTACTGTTGAAGTTGAACTAGCACCAAACGAAACCAAAGATTTCTCGTTTATGTTAGGAACCAGTATTGGTTTAACTAGTCTCGAAGAGAAAATACGAGAATATAAAAACCAAAAGGATATTGATAATGAATACAAAAAAGTAAAAGACTATTGGCAAAACTTATTATGTAATATTAAGGTAAAAACTCCAGATAAAAATTTCAATTATATGATGAATGGCTGGTATTTATATCAAACTATTGCATCACGTTTATATGCCAAAGCTGGATTTTATCAAGTAGGTGGTGCCTATGGATTTAGGGATCAATTGCAAGATGCCGTTAATATTTGTGAGGTATCTCCAGAGATAACTAAAGAGCAAATAATTAAAAATGCTATGCACCAATTTAGAGAAGGAGATGTCCTTCACTGGTGGCATGAAGATAATATGCTAGGACTAAGAAGCAGATTTATGGATGACTTTTTATGGCTAGTATATGCCGTTAACAAATATATAAAAGTAACTGATGATATAAAAATTCTTGATGAAGAAATATGCTTTGTTGAAGGTGAAATTCTTTTGCCAGAGGAAGAAGAAAAAGGCATTACTTATCATTATAGTAAAGACAAAACGTCATTATTAAATCATTTGATATTATGTATCAATCGTACTATTGCCAATACGGGTGATAATAAGTTACCTTTAATGGGCGGTGGCGATTGGAATGATGGTATGAATAAAGTCGGCATTATGGGCCGCGGTACTAGTGTTTGGCTAGGCTTCTTTGCCTACTTAGTAATAACAGAATTTTTAAGCATTTGTGAAGAAAATAATGTCAAAATAGATGATAAAAAATATATTAAATATTTACAAGAACTTAGAAATAGTCTTAATACGGTAGCGTGGGATGGCAATTATTATCGAAGAGCTTTCTTTGACAATGGCGATGTTCTAGGATCAAATATGAACGATGAATGTAAGATAGACTTGATATCACAAAGCTTTGCTATTTTATCAGATACTATTCCAAGTGAACGCATTGAACAAGTCATTCAAAGTGTTGAAACAAACTTAGTTGATAATAAATTAAAAATCATCAAGTTATTGACACCACCATTTAAAGAATCAAAGAATGTTCCAGGATATATCATGGATTATCCAAAAGGTATAAGAGAAAATGGTGGACAGTATACTCATTCAGTTGCATGGTATATTATGGCATTACTTAAAACTGGATATACTGATAGAGCATATCAATATTACCAAATGATTAATCCAATCAATAGAACTATTAATAAGGAAAGTGTTGATGTATATAAAGTTGAGCCTTATGTTATAGCTGCTGATATATATAGTAATTATGAATATCCAGCTCGTGGAGGATGGACTTGGTATACTGGTAGTGCTGGATGGTTCTACAATATAGGATTAACGAATATTTTAGGCTTTATCAAGGAGGGTATTTATTTAAAAATCGAACCAAAAGTACCTAGTGATTGGAAAAACTTTGATATTGAATATCAATATTTAGACACACTATATAAAATAAAAGTAAATCTAAAAGAAAAAAATAATAGTATTATGATGGATGGTGAGTTAATTAATTCAAATTCTATTAGATTAAAAAATGATAAGAGAATACATGCTGTCATTGTAAATATAAAAGGATAAAGGGAGAAATTATATGATAAAGACTGATTTTAACAAATATACATCTAAGTTTATTACTCTAGCTGATAAAACTAAATTAAATAGAGCTGGTAAAAATATTATAAAATCATTTAATAATGGAGATCTTTCATATTGGAATGATATAAATAGTTTTGTTACAAGGGAAGAGTTAAGTCAAATAATAGAAGTTGCTAATTATGTTAGAGATAATTGCGATGTGTTTATTGTTATTGGTATTGGAGGATCTTATATGGGAAGTAAAGCTTTAATCGAAGCATTGCTTCCTTCCTTTAATAGGAACCATCCAGAAATCATCTTTTTAGGCACTAATTTGTCCTCTGATTACTATAAAGAGGTTATAGAGTATATAAAAGATAAGAATGTTATTGTTAATGTTATTTCTAAGTCAGGAGAAACATTAGAACCAAATATAGCTTTTAGCATTATTAAGTATATTATGGAGGGAAAATACAATAACGAGGAATTAAGGGACAGAATTATTGTTACTACTGATGCCAAAAAAGGAAGTTTGCGAAAACTTGCGAACGATAATGGATATTTTACATTTGATATTCCTTCTAAAATAGGGGGAAGATTTTCTGCCTTGACACCAGTAGGACTATTTCCACTAGCAGTAATGGGGATTGATATATTAAATTTATTAGAAGGATTTATAGATGCTAGCACTTATAATGATGATGCCATTAATTATGCAATAACGAGAGAAGCTTTATTTCGCAAGAAAAAGTATGTTGAAGCCTTTACCGTATATGATGAAAAACTATACTACTTTACTGAGTGGTTAAAACAATTATTTGCCGAAACTCAAGGGAAATCAGGAAAAGGAATATTACCAATTTCCATTGTTAATACAAGAGATTTGCACTCAATGGGACAATTTTTACAGCAAGGAAATGATATAGTTTTTGAAACAGTAATTGGCGTAGAAAAAGCTTCGGTGATTAAAGTAGCCAAGTATGATAAAACTTTGCATGAAATTAATAGAATTGCAGAAGAAAAAGTATGCATTGCCCATTATAGCGATAAAACTCCTAGTTTAGTTATTCATATCGAAGAACTAGACGAATATAACATGGGAGAATTAATGCATTTCTTTATTGTTGCGGCTATTGCGGGAGCATTACTTATTAATGTTAATCCTTTTGACCAACCTGGAGTACAAAAATATAAAGAATTAATTAATGAAGGAATAAATAATATTTTTATATTTTAACAATATAATACAATATTAATTACCATTCTAAAGATGATATATTCTTCATGATTTTATAAAAGGTACTAAATATTAAAAGTGACACAATAATTTAAAATGTGTCGCTTTTTTGTATGTTCTAACAGCATAATAGCAAAATTAAAATGATTAGAAATATAATAAGTAAATTTTATAAAATTGATTAATCATTAGTTTTTTGGATGTTGCGATTTTTGCCTGTATTTTTTGTCTTTTTTTCTTCATTTATGATATAATGATAATAGGAGGTAAGAATATGTTTATTGTAATACTAATAATTATTGCGGCAATCATTTTGTCATCTATTAAGCAAATTAATGAATATGAGCGAGGAATTAAATTTTCATTTGGTAAATTTACTGAAATTATGCAACCAGGATGGCGTTTAGTATGGCCAATTATTCAGACATATAAAAAAGTTGATATAAGAACTAAAGCTGTTGATGTTCCTGAACAAGAGGCAATTACTAAGGACAACGTTTCTATTAGAATTAATGCAGTTATTTACTATAAGATTTTTGATGCTTCAAAGGCTGTTCTTTCTGTAGAAAATTATTATTATGCAGTAGGACAATTAGCTCAGACAACTATGCGTAATATTGTTGGTTCCGTATCACTAGATGAACTTTTAGGAGAAAGGGAAAAAATTTCTTCACAAATATGTAGTGTTATCGATGAAGCTACTGACCCATGGGGTGTAAAAGTTGAAAATGTTGAACTTAAAGATGTAGCGTTACCAGAAGAAATGAAACGTGTTATCGCTAAAGTAGCTGAAGCAGAACGCGAGAAACAAGCAGTTATTACTAAAGCAGCTGGTGAAGTTGAGGCTTCAGAGAATTTAGCTAAAGCAGCGCGTACAATGAGTGAATCTGCAGGAGCTCTACATTTAAGAACATTAGCAACCATTAATGATGTTAGTTCTGACCAATCTAATACCGTTATATTTGCAGTACCAATCGAGGTTTTAAGAGCATTTGAAGATAGACCTGCTGTTGGGAAAGCTATTGTAGACAAAATAACAAAAAAATAAAGGTAATTGACAATCCACAGTTATGGTGGATTGTTTTTATTTATAAAATAATGTATAATGTGAGTTAGAAAGAGGAATTTGTATGAAAAATAATATAGGAGAAAGGTTTATAATTCACAGCTATAAACACGATGGTAGTATTCACCGAGCATGGGATGAAGCGGTGCTGTTAGAAGAAAATGATAGCTACTTGGTTTTTGGTAATGAAAAAACTAAAGTAACTGAATCAGATGGTAGAACTTGGAAGACTAAAGAGCCAGCAATAATATATTTCTTTAAAGATAATTGGTATAATGTAATAGGGCAATATAAAAAAGATGGTATTTATTATTATTGTAATATTGCATCGCCATTTGTAATCGACGATAAGACAATTAAATATATAGATTATGATTTGGATTTGCGCGTTTTCCCCGATGGAGCGTTTAAAGTCTTAGACCGCGGTGAGTATAATTATCATAAAGCTAAAATGAACTACTCAGCTGATATTGATAAAATATTAAAATATGAACTATCTAATTTAATAGATTTAGCCAGAAATAAAAAAGGACCATTTGCTAAAGGCAAGGTTGAAAATTATTACCAAATATATAAAGAATATAAGGCGAGAGTGAAATAATTAGAATAATAGGAAACTATTGTTTTTTTTTACATATAATATTTTAACGAGGCATTAGAAATATATAAAATCAACAATTTTTGCAAAAAAATTTAAAAAACTCAAATGAAAAGTTAAATTTCAGGAAAAAGGATCAAGTAGAATTTGTAAGACTAAATTGGTAGAAATAGTAAAAAAAACTACCAATTTTTTAATAAATGTGTTAGTATATTGCTGAAATTTAAAGTTTCAAAGCACGAAAAAGAGTGTACACTCGAATTTTGTGCACGACTAAATTTCAAATATAGGTGTTTTGATATATTACTTGTATATCAAGTTAAAATAGTTTGTGCGTAAACTATTTTTTCTTTTTAAATAATTTATCTTTTAAAATAATGTCTTCTTGTTTAATTTCTCTTATATCAAAAAGTTTAATAATCTTTTTAGGCAATAAGATATGCATTAATGTGTAAGGATTATCACCATCTAAAGAATCTCTTTTTACGGAGTTAATATGATTTAACATTAAATTGATATCTTCTTGAGTTAAATCATCAAAAGAAGTTCCTTTAGGTAGAAATCTTCTAATATATTCATGATTATTTTCGATTTTCCCTTTTTGTTCTGAATGTCCAGGGTCACAATAAAACAATTTGGTTGAATATACATGATTACCGTTGTTTTCAATAATATCTGGTTTGGAAAACTCAGTTCCGTTATCTGTTAATATAATAGGAAATAATTCATGAAACTTTTCATATCCTAATAATCCTTTTAAGAAGCAAAAATATTGGGATACACTGTCTGAATCTTTGCTTTCTAATTTTTGAGCTAACATAAAATTAGAATTTCTCCATAGTAGAGTAAGTAAAACAGAATTACCTTTGATACCCTCAACAGTATCCATTTCAACAATATTATTATAAAAATCATTGTTATTTTGACACTTAATATAATCTTTAAAGTCTTCGTAAGTACGGTTAATTCTAATTTTAGTGTCTTTTTTAGTAACATTATTATTTTTCTTATTTCGTTTCTTATATCTGACTTTTCTAGGTAAATCAAGATTGATGATATCTAAATAACCATTTTGAACATAATTATATAAAGTTCTTTTTCCAACAGGAAATTCGTCCTTATGATTTCTAATAATCATTGAAAAAGAATGTCCATTTTTAATTTCATTAGAAACGATATCATTTAAATATTTAAATTCAGAAGAATCCATATCAATACCTTTTCTAGAATCACTTCTTAATTTTTCATATTTACCTTGAGCATCTTCGGCATAGTAATAATATCTAGTTTTTCTACAACCTTTTCTAGAAGGGCATGTATTACAAACATAAGGTGGTTTTAAAGTCCTTTCACAAATCTTCTCTTTACCATACCAAGAAGTACAATGTTCAATATTTCTATTTTTTAATATTTCATAAGATATAGTCCTAGGTGATTTATTGATATCATTAGCAATTTTAGTAAAAGTCCAATGATTTTCAATGCCTTTTTCAATTTTTATTCTTTTAGATAAATCAAGATGTTTATGATATACATTACAAGTATTTTTCATTTTCAAAATATTACTCCTTTCTTATAAATACAAGTAATATATCGAAGTTTATTATAGAATTAATAAGCAAAAGTACAAGACTGCACTTTTGCCATATAACATTATATAATAAAAATTTTAGTCAAGGATCTTCGATGAACTCACTATCGTTCGTCCTTGACTAAATTTGATGAAAGACTAAATTTCACTTCTTTATCTTTAAACGCAATTTACTTTTTCATTTAACAAAAAATTTAAAAAAATAAAAATAATTGTTGACTTAATTTAAGAAGTCTGTTATTCTAATACATGTCGCAAGAAAAGTTGATAAAGTGTCAAATAAAAAAAGCAAAAAAAAGTAAAAAAACTATTGACTTAACTTATTATATTTGATAATCTTATATACGTCGACTGAAATTGCCGATAAGATATTATGTCAAACAAAAAGCAAAAAAAAGTAAAAAAACTATTGACTTTACTAAACAGGTTTGATATATTACTAATGCAACTCGAAAAATTGCAAGTAATGATCTTTGAAAACTGAGCAAAACGTCAATTTGAGTAGCTAGGAAAATTAAACTAAAATCAAACTAAAAAAAATAAATTTTTTTTGGAGAGTTTGATCCTGGCTCAGGATGAACGCTGGCGGCATGCCTAAGACATGCAAGTCGTACGAAGTGGCCCATTGATATTTTGTGCTTGCACAAAATTGATTTGGATTACCACTTAGTGGCGGAAGGGTGAGTAACACATGGGTTATCTGCCTTAGAGACTGGGATAACAGCTGGAAACGGTTGCTAATACCGGATGATATGTAAGACGATACGTTGTCTTATATTAAAAGGAGCCTTTAAAGCTTCACTTTAAGATGAGCCTGTGGCGTATTAGCTAGTTGGTGGGGTAATGGCCTACCAAGGCAACGATGCGTAGCCGACCTGAGAGGGTGATCGGCCACACTGGGACTGAGACACGGCCCAGACTCCTACGGGAGACAGCAGTTAGGGATATTCGTCAATGGGGGCAACCCTGAACGAGCAATGCCGCGTGAGTGATGACGGTCCTTTGGATTGTAAAACTCTGTTGTTAGGGAAGAACGACTCGTATAGGAAATGATACGAGAGTGACGGTACCTTTCAAGAAAGCTCCGGCTAACTACGTGCCAGCAGCCGCGGTAATACGTAGGGAGCGAGCGTTATCCGGATTTATTGGGTGTAAAGGGTGCGTAGGCGGTTTATTAAGTCTAAGATTTAATCCCGAAGCTTAACTTCGGTTCGTCTTAGAAACTGATTTACTTGAGTATGGTAGAGGCAAGTGGAATTTCTAGTGTAGCGGTAAAATGCGTAGATATTAGAAGGAACACCAGTGGCGAAGGCGACTTGCTGGGCCATCACTGACGCTGAGGCACGAAAGCGTGGGGAGCAAATAGGATTAGATACCCTAGTAGTCCACGCCGTAAACTTTGGATACTAAGTGTCGGGCAACCGGTGCTGAAGTTAACACATTAAGTATCCCACCTGAGTAGTACGGTCGCAAGGCTGAAACTCAAAGGAATTGACGGGCACCCGCACAAGCGGTGGAGCATGCTGTTTAATTCGAAGATACGCGAAGAACCTTACCTGGGCTTGACATCCCGCTGACCGCTCTGGAAACAGAATTTTCCCTTCGGGGACAGCGGTGACAGGTGGTGCATGGTTGTCGTCAGCTCGTGTCGTGAGATGTTCGGTTAAGTCCGATAACGAGCGCAACCCTCATCCTTAATTGCTAACATTAAGTTGAGAACCTTAAGGATACTATCGATGATAAATCGGAGGAAGGTGGGGATGACGTCAAATCATCATGCCCCTTACGTCCAGGGCTACAGGCGTGCTACAATGGCTGGTATAATAAGATGCAATACCGTAAGGTGGAGCAAATCTCTAAAGCCAGTCCCAGTCCGGATTGAGGTCTGCAACTCGACCTCATGAAGTTGGAATCGCTAGTAATCCCGAATCAGAATGTCGGGGTGAATACGTTCCCGGGTGTTGTACACACCGCCCGTCACGCCATGGGAGTTGGTAATACCCGAAGCTGGTAGCCTAACCGAGTAATCGGAGGGGGCCATCTAAGGTAGGACCAGTGACTGGGGTGAAGTCGTAACAAGGTATCCCTACCGGAAGGTGGGGATGGATCACCTCCTTTCTAAGGAGTATAATTCCTTACCTAGCTAACTGACAGTTTTGCTTAGTTTTGAGAGATCATTCTCTCAAGAAAAATAGTTCTTTGAAAACTAGATAATGTGAGTTCAATTTTTTCATAACGAGCGAAAAAATTGAGTATAATTATTTTCAATTTAATAATTATTAAGATCTCATCAAATTAGGATATATTGAATATCAAACAAATGGTGGTTAAATTATTAAGGGCGCATGGCGAATGCCTTGGCACTAGAAGCTGATGAAGGACGTGACGAACAACGATATGCTTTGGGGAGTTGTAAGTAAACTTTGATCCAGAGATTTCCGAATGGGGGAACCTAGTACTATTTAATTAGTATTGTCTTATGATGAATACATAGTCATATGAACAGCAACCCGGTGAACTGAAACATCTTAGTAACCGGTGGAAAGGAAAGAAAACTCGATTCTCTTAGTAGTGGCGAGCGAACGGGGAATAGCCCAAACCAGTCTACGGACTGGGGTTGTAGGACTTCTTATTAGGAGTTACAAATCTTAGTTATAGTTGAATTAGCTGGAAAGTTAAATCATAGAAGGTGATAATCCTGTAAACGAAATGACTAAGACTCTTAGAAGTATCCTGAGTAGGACGGGGCACGTGAAATCCTGTCTGAATCTGCGGGGACCATCCCGCAAGGCTAAATACTCTCTAGTGACCGATAGTGAACAAGTACCGAGAGGGAAAGGTGAAAAGAACCCCGGGAGGGGAGTGAAATAGAATACTGAAACCATGTGCTTACAAGAAGTCAGAGCCCGTTAATGGGTGATGGCGTGCCTTTTGCAGAATGAACCGGCGAGTTATTGTATCATGCGAGGTTAAGTTGAAGAGACGGAGCCGAAGCGAAAGCGAGTCTTAATAGGGCGAAATAGTATGATGTAATAGACCCGAAACCGAGTGATCTAGCCATGAGCAGGTTGAAGTTTTGGTAACACAAAATGGAGGACCGAACCCACTTACTAGGAAACGTGAGGGGATGACTTGTGGCTAGCGGTGAAATTCCAAACGAACTCGGAGATAGCTGGTTCTCCCCGAAATAGGTTTAGGCCTAGCCTTGAGATAAGCGCCTTGGAGGTAGAGCTACTGAATACATGATGGCGGCACCTAGCTGTACTGAGTGTAATCAAACTCCGAATGCCAAGGTTAGCATGCTCAGGAGTCAGTGTGCGGGTGATAACGTCCGTACGCAAAAGGAAAAGAATCCAGATCGCCAACTAAGGTCCCAAAATATATGCTAAGTGGGAAAGGATGTGGAGTTGTCAAAACAGCTAGGAGGTTGGCTTAGAAGCAGCCATCCTTTAAAGAGTGCGTAATAGCTCACTAGTCGAGTGACACTGCGCCGAAGATGTACCGGGGCTAAGCATAGTACCGAAATTGCGGATTGTATTTATACAATGGTAGGGGAGCGTTCTAAGGGCGATGAAGGTGGATCGTAAGGACTGCTGGAGCGCTTAGAAGTGAGAATGCCGGTGTGAGTAGCGCAAGCTGGGTGAGAATCCCAGCCACCGTTTGCCTAAGGGTTCCTGGGGCAGGTTCGTCCTCCCAGGGTTAGTCGGGTCCTAAGACGAGGCCGAAAGGCGTAGCCGATGGACAACAGGTTGATATTCCTGTACCACTTATGTAACTGATGGAATGACGAAGAAGGATAGAAGAAGCCGGTTATTGGATTCCGGTCTAAGCGCAAAGGCTTATAAATAGGGAAATCCGTTTATAGTTAAGCTGAAGTGTTATGGCGTGTCGTAGAAATACGATGGAAGTTCTTTGACTCCATGCTTCCAAGAAAAGTTTCTAGGGTTAATTACATAAGTGCCCGTACCGAGAACCGACACAGGTGGGCAAGGAGAGTATCCTAAGGTGAGCGAGAGAACTATGGTTAAGGAACTCGGCAAAATG
>CANQGH010000039.1 GCA_947601845.1 uncultured Bacilli bacterium
GAAAAACCACTTCCAAATTCATTCGTAAGTTTACTAGATAAAACATCTATTATTTTTTTACCATAACTTGCTTTTGTGCTACTTTCGGATAATTCATATGTTATTTTCCCTACATACCAATATACTTCCGTCATTGTAGTATCTATATGTTTAAACATTTTTTCTTTAGCAACTATTATTTTATTACGAATATCTTGATAAATGTTTTCTATATTTGTTAATTCATTTTCATTGTTTACTTTTCTTATCCATTCAATAATCACCTTCCTCTTAATTTATAATATATAGTTTGGGGTTGCAATAAATCGTAATCAACCAGTTGATTACGATTTTATTAAGAACATTATTATCATTCATTTATATCACCACAACTTTTACTTTCTTCCACTAATAAATCAAAATCTGATTTATATAATTTATCTTGTTTAACTCTATATTTTTCAAATTCTGTTAATGCTTTATCACAAGCAATTTCATGTGATATTTTTCCAGCATCATTTAAAATATCTCTATCATCTACAAGTAAGAATTTATCTATTCTTGTCGCCCAATCTTCCATTGTCATAGGTATGTTTCTTTTTGCTCTTGCTTCTGCCAAATCTAAAAATGCAGAAACAATTAATTCCAATTGCTCTAATTCTTTTTTTGATAGATAGTTTCTTGCAATTACAACATCTGTTTCAAGTATCTTGCCATTTGGAGAATTTTTCCATGATGTTAAACCCATATGTTCTTTATTCGCATTTACTCTATCATATATTATTTCAGCTGCTGTTTGATGAGAAACTGCATAATGCATTTTGTTTTGAACTTTTTTAAAAAAATCAATAGAAATAGGAGATTTAGGGTCATAATCAATGCTTGTTGCATATATATCCGTTACTTTTTGATAAAATCTTCTTTCAGACAATCGTATTTCTCTTATTTCTTCAAGTAACTTCTCAAAATAATCTATATCAATAAATGAGCCGTTTTTCATTCTTTCTTTATCTAATACATAACCTTGAATCGTAAAAGTTTTTAAAACATTAGTTGCCCATCTTCTAAATTGAGTTGCCCTAATTGAATTCACTCTGTATCCTACAGAAATTATTGCATCTAAATTATAATATTCTGTTTGATATTTTTTCCCATCTTCAGCAGTATGTTCCATTTTGGAACATACTGATTTTCTATCCAATTCATTTTCATTAAAAATATTATTTAAATGTTTTGTAATAGCTGGTCTTTGAACCTCAAAAAGTTCTGCGATTGCCTTTTGAGTCATCCAAAGAGTTTCATTTTCATATCTTACTTGAATACCTTTCTCTTTTTCTTGTACTTTAAAAGTAATAAACTCTTCAGCACTACTTCTAATCATTAAATCTTTTGCCATTTTCGGTATCTCCTTTTCATATGTTCTTAAATGTCGTAATAACTTTTGACATTTTGACCATTATTTAATAAGAATATGAAAGATTTAAATTTGATTGTTTCCTTTATTTATAAGAATTTACAGGGGTTCTCAATTAAATCACTTCCTACCTATATTTTCTTCTTATAAAAAAGTATTACATCTTCTTGGTCTTGATCTTGTTCAATTAAAGTTTTGATATATTCTCTAAACCCTAAATGAAAATATATTTCAATATTTCTAACGTCTTCTGGAACTACTCCTAAAGATAATTCTGTATATCCTTTTTCTTTTAAATCATTTTCAACAAATCTATATAATTGACTAAAATATCCTTTTCCTTCATATTCTTTGTTAGTTCTAAAAGCAGCCAAATAAGCCATACTATCGCTTAATAAACCTGATGGTTCACTTATCTCTCCTATAAATGCAGAATTGTTAATATAAGCAGTTATCTCACATATTATTTCATTATTTAAAAATCCTAAATAGGAAAGAGTACTATTTTCATCAAAATGTTTGAGTGCATTTTCTTTAAATTCAACCCATTTATTGTTTTCTGGATGTATTTCAACCAAATAATTCCATCTTTTTAATAATTCTTTTTTATTAGCAACTTTACAAATAAAATTATCCATATATATCACTTCTTTTATAAATCAATTTTAACTAATACACCCTCTACCATTTTATCAAATTTTTTCCAAGTTAGTGTTTCAACAATTCTAAAGCCTACTGATTCAAACAGTTGTAAAGCCTTATCTCTATCCTTTTCAAAATTATCATATAATTCCTTTATTCCGTTTTTTTTAGCTACTTGACACAATAATTGTAAAGCCAACTTTGAATAACTATAGCCTCTATATTTATTCTCTATTAAAATTCCACATTCATATCTATTTTCATTTTCATTATACTGATAATTTACATATCCAACATATTCATTTAAATCCAAATCTTTAATATAGGCAAAATATTTATTTATATCTTTTCGCTTTTTATAAGTTTCTTCCCATTTTTCTTTTGGAAAATCAATACAACCAGTATCATAATGATATCCGTAATAAGAAACATCATATCCAGCATTATAATTCATAGATAATGGATCTTTTTGAATTTTTTCTTCATACCAGTAATCGTTTAATTCTGGTACATATAGTTCAATATTTTTCAAATTTATCACCTCGATAAAATTTTTTTGTGGGCCTTCTTAACTATTAATCCTAAGGAGTTAATTGGCGTAATCACCTTTTCAATCTCTCACATAAATTTAATGAAATTTAAAATGTTTTTATCAACTTTTAATAATTTTAGCCTTTTTTATAAAATTTATCATTTTCTATCATCTTCCTTAATTTTTATCTTTTAAAATCATTCCATATCCTAAATCAGCATCTACTCTTTTTACAAAGCCAAATTTTTCATAAAATTTTTCTTTATTTTTAGATGCTCCTAAATAAACTCTTAAATATGGATTTTCCTGTTTTATTTGATTAATTTTTTCTAGTAATTTATTCATTATCAAAGTTCCTATTTTATTACCTTGATATTCAGGTTTTACCATAACGTCTTGTATGTATAAAAAACAAATTGTATCCCCTATAATTCTACCATAACCAATAATTCTATTATCATCATAAACACTTATTGAATAAAATGTATTATCAAGTGCCTTTTGTGAAACTGCATTGTCATATGCACCCCATCCAACAGAATCATATAATAAGTTGAATTCATCTACATTTTTATTATTTTCTTTAATTTTAATCATATTTACTCCTTTTTTACATTATTCAGTAATATTTAGTAGGAAAGTGTATATTTTCAGTACTGTTAATAAATCTTTAAATCATTAACATCTAAATTATATTTTTTCTCCATAATTATCTTTTTAATGTTTTACAAAAAAGGCAAGTTCATTTTTTTCAAATTTCTTTGATTTATAATGGCTTGCTTTGGTTAACAAATAGTAATCTGCCAATTAATTCTAACCTTAATTACTATTATTTTTAATAATTTTATTTATAATTTATATTGCTTTATAAATTCTGCAACTCCGTCATTATTATTATCAAACCTCGTAGTATACATTGCTACTTTCTTTAGCATATCACTACTATTTTTCATAGCAACAGAACATCCAGATGATGTCAACATTTCTAAATCATTGTCATCATCACCAAATGATATTATTTCACTTAATTCTATATGGTGGAAAGAAGCTAAACTTTTTAAAACGTTTCCTTTAGTAGCTTCTATATTATAAATATCCATTTTATGTTTTTTATCTGTCCATGCCCTTAAATTCTTTTGCCTTTTTATAAAATCTTCAATTTTGTTTAATGCATAATCATAATTGTTTTTTGAAAAGTTCAAATTAATTTTTTCAATATGCAAATCATCAAGATTATCATGGATAATATTCCTTGTAGACAAAATATACTCTACAATACTTTTATCTTCAATTATATTTGGTATTTGATTTAAATCTTCTGAAGATATATACCATTTACCTGAGATTAAATATTCTACAAAGAAATTTTTATCAGCTACTAATTCTTTAATATCATTATAGTTAATCCAATTTTTTATTAAATACTTACCATTCCTATCAACGCAAGATGCACCATTAGAGGTAATAAAATAATCAATAGTTTTTATTTTCTTTATTTCATCTGGTATACCCACCATAGATCTACCAGTAGATATCACAATAATATACCCATCTTTAGACAATCGATTTAAAACATTGACTGTTTCCTTAGAAATTGTTTTGTCATCTCTTAATAAAGTCCCATCTAAATCAAAAGAAATTAATTTATATAGTGCATTATTCATATTTTGATTCATTTTCCAAATAAACTTCAACTAATTTATAATCTTCTTTAGTGGTTATTTTCATATTAGTTGATTCACATAATGAAACTTTTACATCTAAATTCATAAGAATACCTAGCATACCAGCCGTATATGATTCATATTTTTTCTCGTTAAACTCATCATAGTTATAAATTTTATCGGCAACGCTTAAACACATTGCTTCGGGAACTTTAGCATGTAATAAACAATTTCTTGATGGTCCAATTGATAAACCTTCATTTTCTTCTGATATTTGGTAAAAAAAACCATGACATTTAGCAGCAGTAGTTACAACTATATTGTCTGTACATTTTTCTATTACATCATTAATATTTGATAATGTTACTAATGGCATATTGGCATTATGAATAATTATTTTATCAGTATTAGCAAATCCCTTTTGTATAAAATAATTAATACCATTTCTTATAGATTCATGTCTAGTATTACCACCAATAATAATATCCTTAACTTTGTTTATCGAATATTGATTTACTATGTTATTCATTTCATCAATGTAATCTTCTAAGCACACGATGTAAATTTGATCAACAGATTCACAACTTTCAAACTTTTGTAAGGTGTGTACTATTAGTGGAGTCCTGTGAATTTCTACAAATTGTTTAGGATAATTAGCGTCAAATCTCGTTCCCCTACCTCCTGCTAAAATTAATGCAATATTCATAATGACATCACTCCATTCTCATAAATATTTTCATGCATTTATTCATAATTCATTAGCATTATTTATAATTATATATTACTACTTTTATTTCATTTATTCAACATTATTAAATCTAAAGAACTGCTTTAAGTATTTGTTATTTCTTATTTTTCCCATTCATTAATTCTTTCTATCTTATATTTTTTTATTTCTTCTTTAAATAACTTGAAATCATTTCTAATTTGCTAATCATTAAGTTCTCTATCTTCATTTAAATCAACACTTTTTAACTTATTTGATAGCTGTTATTCCATAATATCTTCTAATTAAAAGAATTCCTTGTTCTGTTTGATTTTCAGAAATATATTTATCGATTAATTCATTATCAATACTATTAAACTTTATTAAATTATTATTTTCTTCTAGTTCAGAAAAATTTTCTAATATTGGTGTTTTTAATAATAGAGCTAGTAAATCTTCCTTCGTTTTATAGTATTCTCTAACATGAATAGGAACTAGTTCGACCTTTTTAAATCCAGCCTTAACAATATTTTCATAATCAACAACACTAATTGGTAGTGTATCAGTGTAAGCCTGTCCCTTACCAAATAAAGTTTTAAGACTCCAACAATCTAATTTATCAACGCCCCTTAAAATTAAACATCCTCCCTTTTTTAATGTTTTATAAATCTGCTTGGCATCTATGCATGTATGCCTTGCCACAACCACATCAAAATAATCATTCGGAGTATTCATGTCTAAATTATTCATTTGCCTAAATTCAATATCTTTTTTCCCACTTGCTTTTAGATTTTTTTTAGCTGTGTTAATCATGGCTTCTGAAAAATCCGTGGCAATAATTTTTCTAACCTTAGGAAAGTACTTTAAAACTTTCTCTCCTCCACCAGTCCCTAAATCTAGTACTATACTTTCTTCGGTAGTTTTAGCTTTTAATATCTCATATAAATCCCAATTCGTTAAACTATCCTCAATATAATTTATACTACTAAAATCCCAATTTTTAATTTTATCATAAAAATCTAATTCCTTCATTTACTATTCCTTTTCCATAAATAACAAAAAGATAATTTAATTGATTATCTTTTTAATCTCTAGGCTCTTGCCTTTTACTTATTATACCTTTATTAACCGCATCTATCTTATATTCATATTCTAAAATATTGTTTTCAAAATCCACATCATAAATAGCTCTGCCATTTTCAAATTCTAACTCAACATCAATAAAAATAACCTCGTTACTATTAAATCCTGCATCAGCTAATGCTATATTTTTAGCTTCTTCCTTACTAATATAATTATTGTTATCAGTATTAGTTGAAGTATTATTATTAGGGTTATTAGTATTAGTATCTATATTAGCATTATTATCTAAATTAATAAAATTACTATAAATTATATTGCCAGTCTTCGCATCAATTTCATATTTGTATTCCACCCTATTATAGTAAAATTCTACCTCATATTTTTTTAATTCTCCATCTAAATCTAAATCAATTTCGGTAAAAGAAATATCTTTAGCCTTTAACTTGGTATCATTTAAAATTATCTCTTTTACTCTATCCTTAGATATATAAGAGGCCCTCATAAAAAGAGAGTACCCTATTGCTATTAAAAGTATTAATCCAATAATACTAATAACTGATATAATAAGTATCTTAGTATTCTTTTTCATTAAAATTCATCTCCTTAATGTTACTATTACTTATATAATATAAAAATATATAAGATAATGCAACCCCCAATATTATCTACGTTAAAATATTTTCAATCATACTAGGTAATTCCTTTAATTCATTAATAGAATATTTTGTACATAAGTCGCTACCAAAACCATATTTAGCTTGAATAAATGGTACATCAGCTAAAGTTGATGCTTCTAAATCAAGACTTGTATCACCTATGTATATCGTTTTAGTTAAATGATAATCACTAATTACTTTCTTTATAGCTTCCGCTTTAGTTATATTAATAGAACTAGCCGCCACATAATCTTTAAAATAGTTTTCTAAACCAGCAGTCATAATAAATGACTCTATATATTTAGGATTACTCGAATTGCTCACAATAAATAAATCATATTTTTCTTTAAGAATATCTAAAGTAGCTTTTAAATTAGGATATACTTTCCCTCCATGCTGCCTCAAATAATTAACATTAACATTAGAGACTTCATTAACTAACTCTATTGCCCTATCTAATTCTATATTAGGAAAATAAGATTTAGCTACCCCTATTATATCTTTTCCAAAAACACTACAAACTATATCTTTAGTAATCTCTTGCAAATGATATTTTGTACTAACCTCATTAGCACTCTTATATGTAGAGTAAGTAACATCCCATAAAGTCCCATCTAAATCAAATAATATTCCTATCTTTTCCATTCATACACTCCTAATTTATACTTATATTTATCATATCATAAATATAAATAAAAAATTAAAAAAAGTAAGTAAAATATCTCATTAAACTTACTTACTATTAAAACATTTATATAATATCTAACATATATGGACAATGATCAGAACCTAGTTGATGCCGCAAATATATAGCTCCTTTTATCCTTTTTCCTAAAGATTTTGATATAAAAATATAATCTATTCGCCACCCCATATTTCTTTCTCTTGCATGAAAAGTATTAGGCCACATAGAATAAATATCATTACTATCATTAATACATCTAAAACTATCTACTAATCCTAAACTTAAAAGCTTATCGATTTGAGTACGTTCCTCGTAGGTAAACATATTATTATTATAATTTGTTTTATAATTTCTAACATCTTTTTCGGTATGAGCAATATTAAAATCGGTACATATTATTAATGGTTTATTTATTTCTTGAACTAATTTTAATAATTTATCAATAACAGCAAATTTATAAGGATGATTTTTTTTGTCCCTTCCACCATGAGGTATATAAATATTTATTATAATAAACTTATTATACTCTAATAATATAAAACGTCCTTCTTCATCAAATCTATCTAAACCTATTTCATATTTTACTTTTATAGGTTCTTCCTTTGTTAAAACCATTGTACCACTATAACCTTTTTTCTTAGCAAAATTATAATAACAGTAGTACCCATAAGTATCTAATACCGCTTTATTCATCTTTATTTCTTGTAAACAAATAATATCTGCATTATTTTGACTAATTAACTCTTGTATATGATTACATCTTTCAGCATTACGATAACCATTTATGTTCCAAGTTATTACTCGCATTTAAAATCACCTAGTAATATTCTTACTTTTTTTCACCAAATCTATTTAATGGAAAAATAGTAAAGGATGCAATTCCCTCGATATCATCTTTATCAATAAAACCTAATAATCTGCTATCAATCGATATATCCCTATTGTCCCCTAAAACAAAATATTTATTTTCTGGTACTACTTCCACCTCAAATAATTCTTCCAATGAGAAGTCATCAGTGATAGTACTTTTATCAAGATAAGTCTCTTCATATACTTCATCATTAATATATAATTTATTATCTATCATTTCTACTTTATCACCAGGAAGGCCAATAATACGTTTAATAATTTTAGTATTGTCAGCTTTAATAACAACAATATCAAATCTATCTACACCGTATCTCTTATATGCCAATCTATTTAAAATCATAATATCGCCATCATGGAGAGTACTATACATCGATTCTCCATTGACTTGAATTGGGGCGACAATATAATTTTTGACAAAAATAACAACTACTACAATAATTATGTAAGGAACTAATTCTTTAATAAATTTTACAACTTTATTTTGGCTTTTCTCTTTATTCTCTTTTTCCATACTATTTAAATGAAAAATAAGACTATGTAGTCTTATTTTTGCCCTCTTTCTTTAATTCTAAATTGACCAACTACATTTCTTAAGAATGTTAATTTAGCACGTCTTACTTTACCCTTCTTAACAACTGTAATTCCAGCAATCTTTGGTGAATGTACTGGGAATATTCTTTCTACACCTACACCATAAGATATTTTTCTTACAGTAAATGTTTCAGAAATTCCTGCACCTTTACGACTAATTACTGTTCCTTCGAAAGCTTGAATTCTTTCTCTTTTTCCTTCGATGATTTTTACATCGACCCTAACTGTATCTCCAACTCTAAACTCTGGAATGTTAGGATTCATTTGTTTTTCTGTAATCTTATCAATTACGTTCATGATATCTCTCCTTCTCTTCACTTTTGATCATATAAATAATTTACAGCGGATCAATGAATGTCTTTAACGACGTAATTGATTATACTATACTATTTTTATTTTTGCAACTATTATTTTCACTAAACAAAAGCAAGAGAAATCTCTTGCCCATTCGTTAGAAAAATCTAACTACATCATATTTTCGATTGATTTAGTAGCATTTTTACTCATTTTACTCACTGATCTTTTAATATCTTGTACCATATCAGGATTATATTTTTTATATAATGCTAACGCTCCTACTGCCGTAGCACCCGCTACTAAATATTTCCATGTTTTTTTCATTATAATCACCCTCTTGGTCAAAAATATGATAGTATTCAATGAATACCATTATTATTATGAGAAAAAAACTATTTTATTATTCTTGAGGCTTTATCTTTTTTATTAATCTTTCTTTTAAAGTAGTCTTTCTAATATCCGAAGTATTATTTTTACTAGCATATTCTAAAACTTTCATATCACCGATTAAATACAGTTTCTTCTTACTTCTAGTAATAGCGGTATAATATAACTTACGATATAACATTTTACCATAATCACTAACAACTGGTATTACAACTGTTTTAAATTCACTACCTTGGGACTTATGAATACTAATTGCATACCCATGTTTAAATTTATTAAAATTACTTGGTGTAAATCTAACTAAATTACCATCAAAATCAATAATAATTTCATTTTTATCAATACTCTCTATAATACCTATATCCCCATTAAAAATATTTTCATCAGGCATATTAGTAAGTTGTAAGACTTTATCATTCTCACGATAAATAACATCTCCATAGACATATTCATTTTTATTCTTACTCTTAGGATTAAATATTTCTTGAATAACTTTATTCATATTATCAATCCCATTATTATTCTTATACATAGGAACTAAAACTTGAAAATCCCGATAAGAATCTTTTTTATGTTTCATACATATTTCTTTAACTTTATCTAAAACCTCTCGATTCGATACTTGTTCAAAAGATAAATCACTTTTTTTATTAAAAATGTCCTTATTCACCACGCCATTATTTACATCATAAGCAAGATTAATAATACTAGAACCTTCTTGTTGACGATATAAATAATTAAGTTTAACCGTAGGTATTACTTCACTTTCAATAATATCTTTTAACATCTGTCCAGGACCGACTGAAGGTAACTGATAATAGTCACCTACTAATATAATTTTAGTATCAGTTTTTAAACCTTTTAATAAACTATGAAATAAATATATATCCACCATACTAGCTTCATCAATAATAACTAGTTTAGCATTGCTTTTATTATACTCATTAATAGCAAATTTATTAGTATCTTTATTCCATTTTAAAAAACGATGAATAGTAGAAGCCGGAAGAAGAGCCGATTCGCTTATTCTTTTACTAGCTCTACCAGTCGGCGCTAACAAAATAACTTCCTCTTTTAAGCCCGAAAAAGATAATTTATGTAGCTCTTTATATAAATTAACAATAGCTTTAATAATAGTAGTTTTACCAGTACCAGGACCACCAGTTATAGTTAAAAAACTTTTAATTTGACTATTTTTAATGGCTAATAATTGTTGTTCATTATATGTAATATTATTATCTCGCTCTAAATCTTCTAAAATCTTATCTATCTTCTTTATATCTTCATCTTTTTTGCTTACTAAATATTTGATACGCCTGACAATAAATTCCTCAGCCTCATACATAGCAAATAAATAATACTTCTCTTCCTCTTTGACCACCATATTAGATAAAATCAAACTATTTAGGTTGTCAATAAAAGATGCATTACTAATATTAGTATTTAACACTTTTAAAGTATTATTATAAATTTCATCAATTAATAAATAACTATGACCAATGACATTACAAAGTTCAGTCATAACGTATATGATAACTGCTTGTATTCTTCTATAATCATCTTTAAGATAGTCCTTACTAATAGCAATACTATCAATCTTTTTAAAACCCAAATCAGGTAAATCATACGTAATTTGATATAAATTATTAGTTACAATATCTTTGGTTTTACTTTTATATTTATTATATATAGTCATACTCTCTTTAGGAGAAAAACCTAATGATGTAAGTAAAATAATCACTTCATAACTACTTTCATAATCTAATAATGTATTATGTAACATATCAATTTGTTTCTTAGTGATAGTGGGAATTAATAATAAATTATCTGGTTGTTCTAATATAATTTTTAAAGTGTCTTTACCTAAAACATCGACTATTTTTTTAGCCTTTTTCTCACCTATTCCCTTAAATAATCCACTAGTAAGAAATTCAATAATGGAATCTTTATCTTCTCTTTTACAACGTTCATAATTGTCTACTTGATACTGTTCACCATATTTGGGATGTAATACAAATTTACCGAATAAATTATAGGTATCCATCTCATTTAATTCATGAAAATATCCGGTAAAAGTAACTGTCTTGTCCATAAAATCTTTATTACTTTCACTAGTTTCTTTTATCTTAAATAAACCAACTATATATCCGTTATCACCTTGAAATAAAATTTTCTTTAAATTGCCTTTAATAAAGTCCATAGTACCACATCCTAATTGTATTCAGTAGTTATATTATACCTCTTTTTTATCTTAAGTCCAAAAAAAAGTAAAAATCATTTGATTTTTACTTAAAATAGTCTTGTAATTCTTACAAATCCACTACCAAGTCTACCAACCATACTACCACCATCAGGATTTGGCATAGCACTATCACCATTAACTAGTAAGGTATTAAACATATAATATTTTTCTCCTACTTGGTATTCACTAGGTTTTACAGAATCGGAAGTAAGTACATAACCGCTTCCGCCTCCGCCTCCACGATCATCATCGCCACTATCGTCAGGAACGGAACCGCTTCCGCCGTACCAGCCTCCGCCTCCGCCTCCGCCGAAGCCATCATTTAAAGCATAACCTTGACCGCCTTGACCGAAGATACCAGCTGTATTAGCGTAACTAGATGCACCAGCACCGCCTTGAGTTTGGTTTCCACCTTGACCACAAACAGTAGCACTACATTCGCCACCAACATTGTCTTCACTAGTACTTGCACCAACATTACCACCGCCAGCGCCACCTTTTTTAGCAATACCACCAGTAGAACCTCCACCACCAGCAACAAGAATTCGATGATTTAAGGTATTACCTTCTACTCTAATATCTGAAGCTCCGCCGCCAAATAATATTGTCTGACCGCATAGAGCTGATTGTCCATTACATCCAGAAGCACCCCCGCCATTGAAACCTCCGACGTTTCCACTTCCGCCTACAAAAATATGTAAAACAGTACCAGCTTCTAAGTAAACTTCACCTTTAGCATATCCACCTTTACCAGCGTAATTAACATTAGCTGGAACAGCAGTACGATATCCTCCTTGAGCTCCCCAAGCTTCTAATCTATAATATCCAGAAGCAGTTACAGTATAATCATATGCCCCATATGTTGGATAACTCATAACTTGTCCCCAAGTAGCATATAAAGTAACTTTTCCAGCAGTTGGGCTTAAAGAAACTTCATCACCAGGATTATAAGTAGCTGATCCAGAATCAGTTAGAGACCAACCTAGAAAAGCATAACCATCTTTTACAGGAATAGATGAACTAATCGCACAAGTAGAACCAGCGATACAACTAGTATTACTTATGGTGTTAGTTGCTCCTGCAGTATTATACACTATATCATAATTAGTATTTGCTACAGTATTATAACTATATTGAACCCATTCCAAATCGACATTCAATTTTTTGGCTCTTTCATGAGGATCAGCTGTATAGCCAGTTTTATATTTGGCAACAACAGTTACTGTCTTAGTAGCTGAAGCGGCAATAGTATCGCCTTCCTTTAAACCACTTACAGTATACTCAATAGCATCTGTACCACTAGTAGTTATAGTCATACCACTAAGAAGAGCCGTTACTGTTCCTTTGTTTTGAATAGTAACTGAATATGTCATAGAATCTCCAGGATTTACTAAACTAACATTAAATTTAGCTGTTGTATTAGTATAAGATGGGGTTTCTATATTATAAGCAGACCCTGTACTAGTTCCTTTACTAATCCCCGTTATTCTAACATCCCAAGTTGATGTAATATTGGCAGTACCTTTTATTTTTAATTCGGTCATTAAAACAGAATAACCTACTGCCATAGCACATATGCCTATGCAAAGAGCTATTATTATTAATGTTTTACTTTTTCTTCTCATATCATCACCTATTATCAAAATAATTTTAACATTTTTTTCCGATACCAACAACAACATTCATATATTTTTTATGACATTGACATTTTTTTTGTAAAACTAATAGACATATACAGTAGCAAATTTAGTTATTCATAATAAACTATATTAGAAATGAAAAAAGGAGGAATTAGTATGTATTATTACGGTGGAGGTACTTGCTGCCAAGGTGGAGGATACAATTATCCATACTACCCATACTATGGTGGATATGGATACGGATACGGTAATTCATCATCATATGCAATTATTTTAGTTTTATTTATATTACTAGTAATTGTAATTGGTTCACGCCTTACTAATAGATAAGAGAGCAATCTCTTTTCTTTTATTATTATTGTTAAGATACTGGTTGAATGAAAAGTAAATGTCTATTTAAGTAAGAAAGTAATTAAATGCAAGAGAAAATGGGAGAAAAAATAAAAA
>CANQGH010000040.1 GCA_947601845.1 uncultured Bacilli bacterium
CTCCGTATATAGTTTATTCTATATACCATTATACCCCCCCCCCATTGGTTTTTGCAAGAAAAAAGATTCAAAATTAATTGAATCCTTTCCTTTATATTAGCATGAAACCCATGAACCAATAATAATAGCTAATAAGATATATAAAACAATAATTATTACATATCCTAAGTTATTTCCACATGAATTTTCATTATTTTGTTGACAAGACATAGCTACACCTCCTTAACTTAAATATAAGCACCTAGTATGATTACTAGTAAAATGAATAATACTAAAATGATAGCTGAAGATGATACATAATTTCCCATAACTTAATCCTCCTTTTTTGTTTACTCACAGTATTTTATGGAAAAACATAAAAAGTGTTCGGACTAATATTAAAAAAATATTTAAAATAATTGTAATTTAAACTCATATTTGTTATGATAAATATGTACATTTAAAAGGAGGAATAATTACATGAAGAAATTATTAATATGTATGTGTATGGTTTTACTACTTGTTACTAGTTGTGGTAAAGTACCAGTATTAAAAAATGGAGAAGAGGCTGTCATTACTTCAGATAAAACTAATATATCTGTAAATGAATTATATCAAGAAATGAAAAACAATTATGCTTTAGCTACATTAATTGATATGATTGATATGAAGTTATTAGAGCAAGAATATCCTAGTGATGATGAGGAAAAAGATTATATCGAAGCTCAATTAGAAGAACTAGAACATAGTTACAAAAATAGTTATTATGTTAATTACTATGCTAGCTTCAATACATTTGCTCCCGCTTACTTTGGAGTTACAGATATGGATGCCGTTAATAAGCTTTTAGCCCTTCAATATAAAAGAAGTTTATATGAAGAAGATTATGCTAGAACGCTAGTAACTGATAAAGACATTCAAAAATATTACGATGATAAAGTAATCGGTGATATTAAAGCTAGTCACATTCTAATTAAAGCTGATTTTGAGGATACCGCCACTGATGAAGAGAAAGAAAAGGCTTACGAAGAAGCTCTAAAAACAGCTAAAGAAGTTATTGCTAAGCTAAATAATGGCGAAGATTTTGCTACTCTTGCTAAAGAATATTCTGATGATGGTAGTAAAGATAAGGGTGGTGAACTAGATTGGTTCAATCGTGGTAAAATGGTTGAAGAATTTGAAGAAGCTGCTATTAAACTAGAAAAAGGAAAATATACAACTGAACCAGTAAAAACACAATACGGATATCATATTATATTAAAGATGGATCAACGTGATAAGCCAGAATTGAAAGATGTAAAAGAAGAAATTATTGATATACTATCAGAAGAAAAAATGGATGCCGATGAAAACTTTCAAGTTAAAGCACTAATACAACTAAGAAAAGATAAAGGAATAACTTTCGAAGATGACACATTAAAAAAACAATATGATAATTATGTAAGTAATATAAAATAAAAAAGAAGTAAATCATCATTCACTTTGGTGATTAACTTCTTTTTTTATATTATAAACTTAAATACTTACACATAACTTTTTCAAGTTTTTGTGGCGTTCCTGGTAAATCAAGAGAAACAAATTGATATAAGTCATTAGCTTGATCATTTACAAGTTCAACTGTATTAGGGTTGATAACACCATCTTCATCCAAAGTTATAATATGTTTAGGAACTTCAATGGTTTTAGAATTAGATAACAAAATGGAACGTACTTTCATAAAATCTGTAATCTTTTCTAATTTTACATTAACTCCAAAATGCTCCAATAAGTCATCAGCACATCTGAAATTTCTAATAACAATTTCATTATTCTCTGGTACTCTATATTCTGCTTGACTCAAATCACATAAGTTATAACTATATGAATTACCATTATAGCTATAAAATAAATCTCTTCCCTTTAAACCCTCTGGTGTAAAAATAATTTTTCTAAGATCTAAAGCAACTGTATTTCTTTTATTAGTTCTTAATAACACATGACCATTTGGCATAATCTCATCAATTTTATTTATTACAATACGAGATACAATTCCAATATAGATATCTGCTCTTTCTCTTGGTAAACTTTCAATATATTCTTTGTCCATAATATCCTCCTTTCTAAAAGTAATATATAATCTAACATAAGCATTATTAAAAGTCAATAATTTATTGAGTATAGAACCCCTTTTGATACATTTTTTGCTTTATTTTATAATCTAATTCCTTACCAGAATACTTCTTAGATAATTGTTTATAAACTTTATCATATTCCTTTTTATATAACGCTTTATCATCAACTTTTATTTTATTAACCTCACTAATCACTAATTCCTTACTATACCCTAACCCAACTAAGTATGTACTTAATTTATTTTTTAACGCTACAAGGCTTTTATTTTTATTTAATTTTACTTGTTTATCAATAATCTTATTAATTCTCTCTATTTGGAGTTCTTGATTAAAAGCTGACAAATAATTATTAATCGTATTTTCACTAATTTCTAATTTTAGTAGTTGATCTTTTATTTTATATGGTCCATCATTACTTAAGTAAATTTTATCATGAATAAAAGCATTAACATAAACATCATCATTTAAGTACCCCTGCTTTTCTAATAAATCTATAGCAGAATCAATTAATTCTTCCTTAACTTGTTTTTTTGATAAATAGTCCCTTATCTCCTTTTTACTACGCATTTTTACTTTAATATAACTTAAAGCTAAATCATAGGCAATATAAGAAGTATTCTCATCCAGTAATTTTTCAATCATATCACAATCAATTTCCTTATGAATGAGTAATTCATATTTTAAGATTAAATCTTCATGTAAAATAATATTAGTATTATCATCCAAACTTAATTTATATTGTCCATTTTTTTGTTTTGTAAATCTTTCTATTTTCACGTTACCACCAAACTAATTATACAACGAATTAACTTTCTAGTAAAAGAAAAAGAACCATTATGGTTCAATATTCTTAATTGTAATTAGCCCCTCTGCTACTTCTTCTAGTGCTCTACCAATATTTTTGGTTGAAACATATTTATTGATAGGCATTTGAAAGTAATCTGTTTTAGTCATTTCCTTACTACGTCTTGCGGCAATATGAACTAATTTGTACTTGGAATCGACAATATTTAATAACTTATCAATAGATGGATATATCACTCTATCACACTCCCTATTATAAGAATAAACCCCTTTTTTATTTATTTCAAGCAAACTACTAAAATTAGACAATAATTGACAAAATTATTTTTCATCTGTTTCTCTAATGATATATACAGGACGTTTTTTAGTTTCTAGGTAAGTCTTAGCTAAATACTGACCAATTATCCCAATAGAAAATAATTGAATACCACTCATTAAAAATATAATACATACTAGACTAGGCCATCCTGATACAGGATCACCAAATATTAAGGTCCTTGAAATAATAACCACAATCATTATAAAAGATAAAATACAAAAAACAATTCCTAAAATAGCTGAGAAAACAAGGGGAGCAGTAGAAAAAGCTGTAATTCCTTCTAAAGCATAGATAAACAATTTCCAAAAAGACCACTTTGTTTCTCCGGCTACTCTTTCAATATTTTCATATTCTAACCATTTTGTCCTAAAGCCGACAAAACTAAATATACCTTTAGAATAACGATTATATTCTTTCATTGATATAATGGCATCTGCTACTTTCCTAGTCATTAATCGATAATCTCTAGCTCCATCTACCATTTCAATATTAGATAACTTGTTAATTATTTTATAGAAACATCTAGCAAAAAAACTACGAATAGGTGGTTCACCTTTTCTAGTTACTCTCCTAGTAGCTACACAATCATAACCATCATTAACTATTAAATTATACATATCCTCTAATAAATATGGTGGATCTTGTAAATCAGCATCCATAATGGTTAGATAATCTCCTTTAGCATATTCTAAGCCAGCTAAAATAGCCCCCTCTTTACCAAAATTCCTAGAAAAAGATATAAATTTAACTTTTTTATCTTTTTTAGCATATTCCTTTACAACCTTTAAAGTATCATCCCGGCTGCCATCATCAACAAAGATATACTCAAAATCTAAATAACTCATCTTTTGAGATATCTTAGTTATTTCCTCATAGAAATAAGGAATAGCCTTTTCTTCATTATAACTTGGTACGATGACCGACATTTTCTTTTTCATAACTTACTCCTTTAACTTTTCCCAATATATATTCAATGCCCAAACCACTTAAGATAAATAATCCTACTTGTGGAAGATATGCATATCTTGGCATTATCTCAATTAATAAATATACACCTATATATACTAATATCATTATTTCTAAAAAATTAACTAACTCATTATGTTTCTTACATCTATTCTTATATAAACCTATGAAAAAACATACAAACATGAAATAATAAATACATTTATTGTAATTATTTAAAAATTCATTAACATCATGGCCTTTTAAATTCCAACCTAACATATTAACATTTTCATTTTCTAAATAATTATTGGACCAATACAAATCAGATACAAACCAAAAATCTCTTGCCTTCTTTATAAATAAAATAGGTAACTTAGTAATACTACCAATGGTTCTATCCTTAATTATTTCCACTTCTAAATCCTTATTACCCACTAAATATTCATCATTACTATCATACATGCCCACACTATCATAATTAAGTCCTAAAACAAACTTCCATAATGGATCTTTATTGGCAAGTCCTACCTGGCTGAGATTAGTAACGATTAAAAGATATGAACAAGTATTAGTAACCACTAAATAACTTAATAATATGATTCCTACTTTTTTAATCATCTCTTTGAAATTAGCTTTAGTTAAATAATAGATACTAAATATTAAAATAGTAGTTAATATAACAATTCCTTCGGGTCTTATAATATTAGCGCATCCCAAACTTAACCCTACTAACAAATACTTAACAATATTATTCATCTTAGTAAACCTCTTACTAAATAACAAATATATGGCTAAATATGTTAAAAACGTTGATAAAATCTGATTAGATAATACGGCATTAAATAAGATAGGAAACATAAAAATAGAGTACAAAAGGCTTACTACTTTGGCTGTTTTTTCCGTAAATATTTCCTTACTAATAAGATAAGTTAACACCACAGTTCCACTAGAAATAACCGCATTTACTATTTTAATAATTAAAGGATCCGTCCATATTTTTAATAATAACGCTTGATATACTACTTGTCCCATTTGATAACCCCATAATTTAAAATATCCACTATTAGTAAAGCTTAAATTACCTTTCAATAAAGCAATAGAGGCATCATAAAGCACTTCAAAATCTAATTCAATTGGTGTTTTCAACATCAATACCGCAACTAATCTAGTTATTAAAGAAAAAATGAATAAAATAAGAGCAAACTTTTTCATATTATAT
Source organism: uncultured Bacilli bacterium (assembly GCA_947601845.1). GTDB lineage: Bacteria > Bacillota_I > Bacilli_A > RF39 > UBA660 > RGIG3091. The sequence continues at coordinate 5,381 of CANQGH010000040.1, forward strand.
TTTCTAACTAAATAAATAATAACAACAACCGAGATAATACCTAGTAATAAAGCATTCTTAATAAATAAAGTTAAAAATAACACACCCAAAATAATTAATAAAACATCCATAAAAATATTTGCAAATTTTTTATTTAACATTATCAATATACTCCTCAATCATATTAATTAAATTTTGGGTGTTACTTTTATATTGCTTAGGTTTAAAAGTTTCGGCTTTTTTTAATACTTTATCTAATCTATCAAAGTCTTTTAATTCTAAGATATAGCCTTCTTGAGCAAATTTGTTAATTATCTGTAACTGATGGTCATTAACATGTTCCTTATATTTAGCTAGTCTTGCAGCTGCAATAACTTTTTTATTATTCTTTAATCCTGCTAAAATACTTCCTACTCCACCATGGGTAATTAAAAGACTACAATCTCTTATCAATTCGTTAAACTTATCAGCTGAAATTAAGTCAAATATTTCCATATTCGAAGAAGTATATTTAGTTGTTCCTACTTGAGCCACCACTTTTTCTTTGATATTACCTTTTTCAATCTGTCTATCAACCGCTTTAAGTAATCTTGAAAAATCTTTATCTTGTGTACCTAATGTTACTAATATCATAATATTCCCCCCACTTTTAATAAATCCAGCCACCATATTTAGCTTTAGGATATAATTTTAACATGCTTTCCCACTGAACAATAAATAAATCAGCAAAATGATAAATTAATCTTCCTGTAACTGTTTTGGTCTCTATATTAGCAAATGTTTCAATATAAATTATTTTACTTCCAAATAATTTTCCTATACAACACATAGGCCCTGCTGTATGAGCCCCTGTCGTAATAATTACTTTAGGTCTAATTTTTAAATAAAAGAATAAACTTTTAAAACAGTTATAAATCAATTTAAAAGGATATACTAAAGGATTGGATTTTGTACCATATACTAAATAATTAACTCGCTTAGGATATTTATCTTTTAAATACATATTAGATTTAGTTTTTTCTGTAATAATATGGAAGTCATACTTATTAAACATGTCTTTTAATTGCATTAATTCTGATAGATGACCACCAGTTGAAGATATAAATAATACTTTCTTCATTCTACCTCCATTAGTTAGCTTTTTCTATAAAATCTAACCACTTTTTAGTTACTTCTTCTCTAGAAAATTGTAAAGCTTTTTCTTTAGCCTTTATACCCATTTTTATTCTTATATCTTTATTATTCATTAGATGAGTTAACTTTTCAATCATCTTATTTTTATTTCTATTTTTAATAATATAGCCATCAACACCATCAGTAATAATATCTCCTATACCACTTGCAGTTTCATAAGCAATACAAGGAACACCAACACTCATGGCTTCTAATAATACCATAGGTAATCCTTCACTAATAGATGTAAGTATGAATATACTACTATCTGTCATTAATTTCATAACTTCATTATGGCTTTTACTTCCTAAAAGATTAACAATTCCCTCTAATTTTAAGTCATGAATTTGTTCTTCTAATACTTCTTTCTCATTACCATCACCAACAATATTAAATTGCCACTTATAATTTCTTACTTCATTAGCTAAATCAATTAGTTCATTAATACGTTTTATTTTATCTAATCTCCCAACAAAAATGACTCTTTTCATATCAAGATTTGATTTATTACTAGGTATTTCTTCTAACATATTAGGCATTACTATTACTTTAGTATTGTTACCTTTTAAGAACTTAACATAATCTTTCTTTAATCCTTCTGTTAAAGCCATAACATAATCAATATCAGCATAATTATATTGCATCTTTTTGATATATTTTGGGTTATTTCTATGATGATAGTGTTCCTGAGCTACTTTTAAAATATTATTATTACCATATCTACTTAAGATAGTTGAAAATTCAATTCTTGTCGATATAACAATACCTTCTTTAATATTTTTTATTTCCCAAGCCATTAGAAAATAACGTTTTAATAGAATAGATATAGCTAATAATCCATTCTTTATAATATTTATTATTTGATGATGATGTAGTGCCTCTAGGAATTCTTCGCGATTAGGTTTGCCATCATACAAATATTTTACGGTTATTCGCTTATCTACTTTTTCAAATTGATCCTCTTTCAATTTATAAAAGCAAATAATTTTAACATCCTTACTTTGACATAAGCTGTTAGCAGTATTTATAGTAGATGTTTCTATTCCTCCTAATCCTAAATGCAGTAGTAAAAAAGTTATTTTATCTTTATTCAACTTCTTTTTTTTTCCATTAAATAAATTAACAGTAAAGTACGCAATAATAACTAGATAAAAACTAGATGAAGGCGTACCAAATACATGGCCAATAAATAAACCAAACATAATACCAATAGCGGTTGCATAAGCATAAATAATTTGTTCTAAGGAAAGTCTAAACTTATGTTTAAATGTATAACTAGCCATCTTTATAATAATTATTACAATAGGCAACATATAAAGAATAAAACCAACAATTCCATATCTAAATAAAATATCAAATAAGTCCATTTCTACTAATTTAATACTCCATCTTGGTTCATTTAATACTTGTCTATTAGTAAATCCAATTCCTAAAAATTTATCAACTAAAGAGCTATTTTTATATATCTTATAAACATGTCCAAATAAAGCTTCTCTACCACTTAATAATACAACTTGTTGTCCTTCGGCTACTTCACACTTTAAGCCTGTTGTAGTCTCATACTCATCTAATGTTCCATTTAAATACGCATCTAAACACTCATTTCTTTGTTCTAAATTTACACTAGCAGGAACAAACTTACTTCCAATAAGACTAACAGCTATCACTAATAAAACAAACACAAATTGTCTTCTTTTATTTTTGAAATGAAATAAATAATATATTACCATAAATAAGGTAATTGCTAACATGCTGTAATATGGAGCTTTAGTACCAATAATGATAATAGATATAATGGTTACAAGAATGAAGATAATATTTTTTAAAGAAAAGTCTTCATCTAAGAATAGCAATAAAAACGGATAAATCATAGTAAGTATAGCTGATATTTCATTAGCGGAATAAAACCAACCTACTAAACCAAAGCCTTCGCCATTATTGTAGGAATTAAAGCTCGTATTAGTGATACTAGGAATAATAATCATTGCCGCATATAAAATTAAATCTATAGTTAATAATTTAATAATCATCTTGCGATCTAACTGATGTTCACTAGCAAAATTAACAATAGTAATCAATAATATTAAAAAGTAACCATATTTAAATATATAAACTAATTCATCAAATAAAAGACTAAAATTACTTAATAATTCACTTTTAGTTACAATATATAAACAATAAAAAATGCTTAAAAACAATAAATATATAATCGATTTTCTACGATATTTAGACTTATTTATAAATAGTAAATATACTATCATTAATAAAACAAACAAACCTCTTACAATAATACCTAATGATACAATACCTACTTCAAATCTTGTCATTAGAGCCGTTATTAAATCAATAAATGGTTGTAATAAAATGAATATATATAATAATTTTAATTTTGAACTTCCCATACTATATTACTCCCTATATATTTATAATATCATATTAATAATGCATATAGCAAAAAAAATTACCAATATGCTCGGTAATTATTAATACTTATGAAAAATATCAATAATTCAATCATCGTTTAAAATTAAGTCCTTTAATTTATTAATTTGACTATTTAATAAAATACATATGCCGTTATTACACCACAACTAGCAGTTATTACAAAAAATACTCATTCGGGTTGGTTAAAGTCTTATTTTACAAGTAATAAAACACAAGCTATAGCAACATTCATTGTGCATTTGGCATTATTATCCAATATCATAATCTCTTTATATATCTAAAAGTATTTCCCAACGATAAATAGGCCTTATAAGCATTCTTAGTTACTTCTACTTCCTTTTTAGAAAGTTTATGTCTTCTCATTTTAGTTAGTTTAACTCTTTGTCTTCTGATAGTATCAATGCAAGGTATACATATAACTTTACCACTGTCTAATAGTTTGTATCGCCATTTACAGTATTTAAAAGGCTTATTAATTCGAGTAATATAACTTTTCTTAGTATTTATTTTTATATCTAGTGAATCAGCTATTATTTTATATTCATCTAATATTTTTTTACCTATAGCATAGTCTTTTACCAATATTACCGTATCATCCATATAACGTATCAATCTCATTTTATTTTGGACAAAATGATCTAAAATATTAGGTATCATTATAGCCTCTTTTTGAGCAATCTCTATTCCAAGAGCAATTCCTTTACTTATAAATAAATAATCCTCTATAATTTTAATAACATTATCGTTCATTATGTACTTTTTATGTATATCGTGTATTACTTCATGAGAGCAATTTTCAAAAAATTTTGAAAAATCAATTAAAACCGCATATCCTCTTGTCCCATTTTTTAAATACCACGAATATAGCATGCTTTTTAGTCTATTAATACTAAATCTAAAACCCTTGCCTTTCATACTAGCACCATTATCATATATTAAGTGATGACTATATATTGGTTCCAATATTTCATTAGATAATATTTTATGTACTAATCTATCCTTAATATGTGGGGCTTCTATATTTCTTGTTTTACCTCTTTCATTAATTATGAAATTATATGTTTCACCAACCTTATAAGTATTAGTTTTAATATCTCTACATACATTAGCAATAATAGTAAATTCATGTAATTTAAAACTTTGGGTAGACTTTTTATATCCTACGCCATTACAACACTTATCACCATAATACATAGCTTTATGAAAACAAAAAGCAGTATCTAAATCAGTGTATATATCACTTTTGGCCTTTATTTTGTCAAGGCGCTTACATTTTCTTCTTTCATATCTAGCTATTTTTCTTTCCAAACTATTCATTTCTAACCCTCCAAAAAAAAGAAGTTCATTTGAACTCCTTCCTTATGATTAATGTATAACAATTCTGAATATTTAATTAGTTACGTAGTCTTGTCCATGAAATTTAGATAAATATTCAAACCCTAAACCATGCAAGAAGCGTCCGAACAAGATCATCATTAATCTTTTTCAAGATATTTAAAATATCTTAAGGAAAATCAATCCTTTCTTTTAAAAGCAGTTTAAAGTGTTTACAAACATCTTTATTTAACCTGTTCTGCTTATTACAGAAATCTGGCGCTACCCCGTTAGTATTATTAGCATTATTGTTGTTCCAATCGCCATTATTATTCACATTGTAGAAATTGTTAGTATTATTAGAATTGGCCGCCCGCAACGGAATGGCGCACCAAGTACTCAGCGTCTTTCCAATTTTACATTAATTTTCCTTATTTCAAAGAGTAGTACTAAAAAATACTCGTATTCCTCTTGAAACCAAAATTTCTAATATTTCTCTATCTGATATATCTTCCTTTTTAATTTTATCCAGTTTCTTTTTATCAGATGCAAGTACACCCTTTATCAAATCATACTGCCTTTGATAATTTACTCCTAGCTGTTCTAGAGTATTGTCCAACATACGTGTTGCTTCTTCTCTCGTATAGTTTTTATTGTTCTTTCTAGAAAAGCATTTTGAGGGGTTCATATAAAGTACTCTAACCATATCCATAACTCTTTTTTCTAATGCAATAAGTGTAGCTCTAGACATCATAATAAGCCATCTACGAGTTACATAATCTTCATATTGCTGTGGGTTTATACCATTAGCCATATTTATTAGATCAGCTTGTAGACAAGCTAATTTATCAATTGGCTGTTGATATATTCTTGACCATCTTGCAGATAATTTAGAAGCTAAATTCATTATATCCTTTTGGAGCTCAAAAGCATTATCTACATAGTCAAGTCCACTAGGTTTTCTTTTAAATTTAGGTATACTCATTTTTTTACTCCTAATCTTATTTGTTGCCATAAAATGGCAACAAATAATTTTTTTTTATTTTTTTTCAAAAACATTCTAGTTGTCCTCACTTACGTTCGGAGCAACTTTACCGAATGTTTTTGATCGATTAGCCTATTCGGAAAGCTGGCGCTACCCCGTCAGTAAAATGAGCATCAGAGTAGTTCCAACCGCCACGATTACCCACAGTGTAGAAAGCGTCAGTAGAATTAGAATCGGCCGCCCGCAACCACCAACGAGTTGCAGTAGTTCCTAAGTATTTTATAGTTCCTTTATAATTATTGGTAGTGACTCTTAGATTCTCATAATAGTCCAATTGTCTTGTTAAATCATATGCTGTATCATAATTTATTTTATTTGAACTTCCTTGTGCCCACACTTCATGTGGTGCTAATAAGTAAAGTTTATCTGTCGTGATAAAATTAGAACTATCCCCTGAACCATGCCCTGATATAACATTCGTTTCTATTATTACCTCTTTTAAATCATCTGGCAAAGCTTCATATATATCTTGATTTACATATGTCCTCATGGCACTCTTTTCCCAGCCACCACTATTTGTAGATGTTGAATTCATCACATGTGTTGTTATTATATCTTTAAACTCTACTACAAAACCACATGCGGTTTGGGAAAAGTTTTCTGTATCTTGACAAGCAGTTGGGGTTGATTTATTGGCCAATCGTAATGTAAATGTTTGCTCTTTTCCATCTACTGTAAATGTTATCGGTCTTTCATCTCCTACTTTATATACCTCTGAGTCAACATTAGCCTTTATTGTTTCCCAACTATCGGTTGCAAACGATACTGCTTTGGGTTTAGGTACAACATTGCTCTTCTCTGTTATTATGACTGGTTTTACTTCATAACTATATCTTGTTATCGCTGAATCACAAGTTGTTGAATAACTTTGGCTAAAATAATATATTCCTGTTGAACTACTACATTTTGTCATTGTCCAATAATATCCATACGCACCATCAGCATTTGGCGATGTACTGCCTTTCGCCTTTAATGCATTTACTTCTTCATATGTCACCAATCTAGCCTCTGTATATGTTGCTACTCCTCCTGCTTTGGTTAGTGATTCTTTTATCTTTGGTAAAAAAGTATTTTGTATAAAATATCCTACATTCCCACTCTCGTATATATTATACTCTACTCCATTTGCTGTTGAACCATTGGCAAATGGTACACTGTATATTTCAGATGAAACTGTAGTGAAATCTCCTTGTGCGTTTATATGTTCTAGACTTAGTAATGTTACTAAGTTTTCACCTTTACCACTATCTTTTGTTACTGTCCATTTACTTCCATCTAATAATGTTACTTCATCTCCTACTTTATATTCTTCATATGAAGTTGGTGCTGGACTTGGGTTATTTGAAGTATTTGGTTCATTCTCTAAATATACAAAGGTTAACATAACACTTTTCTTTGTGTTTTCTATATTGGTTACGCCACTGGCATAATTTATTGTTACTGTTACGGTGTTACTCTCTCCTGGGTTAAGTTGTGTCCCTTCACTTACTCCTGTATAACTATACGTTATTAATTTATTATCATCTTCTATTACTTCTACATTTCCTAATTTGGCTTTTAAATTTCCTTGGTTCTCTAATACAATGGTACATGTTATCTTTGATGATGAATCTCCTAATGTCCCATTTATTACAGCTGTATTAGATATAAAGTTAGTTGAATCTACTTTAGCTGTTCCTGTAGTTGTACAATTCATACTCTTTATCTTTACTATCCAACTTCTATCGATTGTTGCTATTCCATCTAGATCCATATGTTGTGATAATGCTGCATAGCCTAGACTCATTACAAATATTAAGACTATTATTGATGTTGTTATTATAT
>CANQGH010000041.1 GCA_947601845.1 uncultured Bacilli bacterium
CATGTTTAAACTCAAAAGAAAAGCCTATTTTTAATAAAAAATAAACTTTTTTAATATTTTTATCTACGGAACTTGGGAATAAAAATTATTCTTATGAAAAAAATAAATTTATGTTATAATTAGTTTCGTTGAGGAAAATTCTAAGTCAATAAATCACAATGAGTAGCAATTATGCGTAAGTCCAATTGTATAAGGACTTACGTATTTTTATGTTTAAAACATTGTGATGGAGGATGTTTATGAAAGAACTAGATTTAGGAAACGAAAAAATTCCTAAATTGATTAAAAAATTTGCTATACCATGTGTCATTAGTATGATTGTGGCAGCTTTATATAATATTGTTGATCAAATATTTATAGGTTGGAGTGATGCTGGCGCTTTTGGTAATGCAGCGACAAATATTGTTTATCCATTTACAGTTATTTCTCTTGCCTTTGCCTTGTTGATAGGGGACGGGGTTGCAGCATTATTTAATTTATCTTTAGGCGCTAAAGATGGAGAAAAAGCAAATAAGTCAATAGGTAATGGATTAGTTTTACTCATTATAATATCTATTATATTAACGATTATAGGATTAATTTTTAGTAAGCAAATACTAAGCTTGTTTGGAGGTAATTCTAAAGAAAGAGAATGCTACAACTACGCAAATTATTATTTTAGAATAATTTGCTATGGATTACCATTTTATATTATTGGTCAAGGTTTAAATGCTTCAATAAGAAGTGATGGTAGTCCAAAATACGCGATGTTCGCAACAACTGTAGGTGCAATATCAAATATAATTTTAGATCCAATATTTATATTTTTATTTAATATGAGTGTTAAAGGGGCTGCCATTGCAACAATAATTGGTCAAATCTTAACATTTATAATAAGTATTTATTACTTTAGAAAATCGAAATCATTTAAGATAAATAAAGCATCAATTAAATTAGATAGGCAAATATGTAAAAAAGTTATATCTTTAGGTTTTGCCTCTTTAATAACCCAGCTGGCTATTGTGATTATAATAACAGTCGCTAATAATTTAGTATGGAAATATGGATATATGACAATAGCTAGCTCAGGTGTAGCTTATGGAGTTGTAATACCACTTGCAGTTATTGGAATATGTATGAAAGTATTTGGAATTGTTGTATCTATTGTTATTGGGGTATCGTTGGGTGGTATGCCAATAATTGGTTATAATATGGGAGCTGGTAATATTAAAAGAGTAAAAGAAACAGTTAAATATATTTTAATAATAAATTTTATTATTGGATTATTTGCACTACTAACATTTGAAATATGCCCATCATTTATTATCAATATATTTGGTAGTGGTAATTCTAAAGAATATATGGAGTTTGCAAATTACTGCTTAAGAATATTTTTGGGTGGTATAGTTCTTACTTGCTTGGTAAAATCTATGTCAATTTTGTTACAATCAATGGGATCAAGTTTTAAGTCAACACTCCTTGCTTTGTCTAGAGATGTCATTTTCTTTGTTCCGGCAATCATATTAATTGCAACTTTAAGCCATAGCGTTGTAACAATGTTATGGAGTGCTATTATTGCAGATGTTTTGTCTTTTATTACGGGAATTATCTTATTAAAAAAAGAATTTAGTAGTGTTAAAGAACTGAATTAATAAAAGAATCTATTAAAAAAGCATTTTGTATTATTAATAGGAGATGCTTATATTTCACAAAATATTCAATTTTTAGTTAGAATATTTTTATATTTCGATACTTATTAGAAAATTAATTATTATGGTATAGAGAAAAAGCATAAAAATAGGAGGTAATTATGTATAAAATAAACGATTATGTAATTTACAAAAGAGATGTTTGCAAAGTAAAAGACATAAGAAATAATAAAATAAATGGACAGGATTATTATATTTTAGTGCCAATTGATGATGAGTCATTAATTATTGATGTCCCTGTAAACAATAGGATGGGATACTTAAGAAGTATAATGAGCAAAGAGGAAGCTGATGCTTTAATTAATAATATTTGTAATATAGAACCAATAGAAAATATGGAAAATAAATATATAGAAAAAACGTATAAAGATTTACTATATAGTGGTACGCATGAAGATTTAATAAAAATCATTAAGACTACATATTTAAGAAATGCTGATAGGATAAAAAATAACAAAAAAATAAGTGATAAGGATAATGATTATTTTAATAAGGCCGAAAAATATTTGTATAATGAACTTTCAGTAGTATATAATATGAATTTTGATGAAACAAGGAATTACATTATTGATAGGGTGGAAAGAATAATATATAATTAAAACAATTATACATGATGCAGGGCAAATTTATATTTTCTTTTTGCTTTTTTGTTAGGTAGAATTAATAACAAATATATTGAAATTATTTTCTAAAAGAATCTTTCAATAGGGTGATGATAAATACCAGCATATTAGAAACATTATCTAATTTTAATTCTATTAAGCCAATTAGAAAAACAATTAATAAAATGATTGGCATTGTATTGATAAATTAAAATTTCATCACGGGAACTAATTAAACTAATACTTCTTTTGACATTAGTTATATTAATAGCATTATAATTTGTCTAAAATTAAGTACGTAATTTTCCTTATTTTTATAAAAGTATGTGAAGTTGTTATACTATAAATTAATGATTTACAACTTCATCAATTTACTAATCAGTATTATACGTGTTATAATTATTGTAATAACACGAAATATTCACATATTTAGAATATAATTAAAATGAGGTGCAGAATGAATATATATAATACATTAACAAAAAAAGTAGAACAGTTTACTCCTAATGAAGAAGGGGTAGTAAGGATGTATACATGTGGGCCTACCGTATATCATTATGCCCATATTGGTAATTTGCGTACTTATATTTTTGAAGATATTTTAGAAAAAGGTTTGGAATATTTAGGGTATGAAGTAGTAAGAGTCATGAACATTACCGATGTTGGGCATCTTACTAGTGATGGTGATACTGGCGATGATAAAATGGAACTTGCAAGTAAGCGTGAACATAAATCGGTTTATGAAATAGCGGATTATTATACCAATGCCTTTTTTAATGACTGTGCTAAATTAAATATTAGAAAGCCTGCTATAGTGGAAAAAGCTAGTGACCATATTGATACTTATATTGAGATGATTACTAAAATGTTAAATGAAGGCTATGCGTATAAATCCGGCGGTAATATTTACTTTGATATTTCTAAGGCTCGTGATTACTATAAACTATCTGGTAAGAATCCTGAAGACTTATTTGTGGGGGTTCGTGATACGGTTGAAGAAGATACATTAAAGAAAAATCCTGCTGACTTTGTATTGTGGTTTACTACTAGTAAGTTTGAAAACCAAGATATGAAATGGGATTCACCATGGGGAATTGGTTATCCTGGATGGCATATTGAGTGTTCCGGTATTGGTGGTAAATATTTAGGAGAATATATAGATATACATTGTGGGGGCGTTGATAACATTTTTCCACATCATACTAATGAAATAGCGCAAAGTGAAGCCTACTTCGGCCATAAATGGTGTAATTATTGGGTACATGGTGAGCATTTAAATGATCAATCTGGTAAAATGAGTAAATCCAAAGGTGAGTTTTTAACTGTAACACTTTTGGAAGAAAAGGGATATGATCCATTAAGTTATCGTTATTTTTGCTTAAGTAGTCACTATCGCAATCAATTAACTTTTTCATATGAAGCACTAGACAGCGCGGAAAATGCATATAAAAAGTTAAAGAATAGGATTAAGCAATTAGATAGGACACCTAACTTGAGTGATAAAAAATTAGATTTTTATCAAGATAAATTCAAGGAAGCTATAGGAAATGATTTAAATACTTCTTCAATGATTACTTTAGTGTATGATGTATTAAAAGATGAAGAGTTGTCTGATTTTACTAAACTTTATTTGATAGATGATTTTGATAAAGTTTTATCATTAAGTCTAATTGAAGAAAGTGATGAGGTAAGTCAAGAGTTAGATGAAATGATTAGGAAAAGAATAGAAGAAAGAAATATTGCCAAAAATAATAAAGACTATATTTTAGCAGATCAAATTAGAGATGAATTATTACAAAAGGGAGTTAAATTAATTGATACTAGAGATGGTACTACTTATGAATTAATATAAAGGAGGACATATGGATTATTATACTTTAACTTATTTATTAATGTTTTTAAGTATTGGGATTACTTTATTAGCGCAGTTATTTGTTAGCATATCTTATTCTAAATATAAAAAAATCGGCAATAGTAAAGGCATAACTGGGGCTGAAGTAGCAAGAGAAATATTAAATACACATGGTCTAGGAGATATTTATGTTACCGAGACTAATGGCTATTTATCTGACCATTATGATCCTACTAGGAAAGTAATTCGTTTATCTAAGGAAATATATAATGGCACTACTATTGCAGCTGTGTCTGTTGCTGCTCATGAATGTGGTCATGCTATTCAGGATAAAGAGGGATATGGATTTATGAGATTTAGAAGTGCATTATTTCCAATCGTTAATTTCTCTTCTAAAGCGGGATATTTTGCTATTTTAATTGGCATTATCTTTGGACTTGTGGATTTTATTTGGTTAGGTATTGCCCTAGAAATAGTTATTTTGTTGTTTCAACTTGTAACATTGCCGGTTGAACTTGATGCATCGCGTAGAGCTGGTGTGGAAATAGAACGAAACAGATTCTTAGTGGAAGGCGAACAAACTGGAAGTAAAAGAATGTTAATGGCAGCAGCATTTACCTATGTAGCGAGTGTATTAACAACATTAATTGAAATATTTAGACTTATATTAATTGCTAGAAGTAGTGATGATTAGACTTAATATAAGTCTTTTTTATTGGACATTTTTTTCTATTCGTTGTAAAATCAACACATAGGTGATTAGTGTGAATGTTTTAGAAGTAAATGTTTTAGTTTTAGCATATTTAGGTGATACAATATATGAAAACTATGTAAGAAGATATTTAATAAATAAAAATATTAGCAATGTTAATGACTTACAGAAAGAAGCAATTAAATATGTTAGTGCTGTTAGTCAGGCTAAATTTATAGGAAATTTAATAGATAGTAACTTTTTTAATGAGGAAGAGCTTAGCGTTATTAAGAGGGCTAGAAATTATAAAAGTAATTCCCATCCGAAAAATTGTGATATAGTAACTTATAAACACGCTACCGCTCTAGAAGCCGTAATTGGTTATTTATCTTTATTAAATAAAGAAGATCGAATTAAAGAAATTATGGAGAAGATTTTTTATGAAGAGGTACATTAAATATACTATAATTTTTATTTTGTTACTTGTAATAGGAATAGGAATAGGAAGCATGGTTTATTATTTTATGCCTAAGAAGGTATATTCGGCAAGTGATTTTGCTATTGAAGTATTACATTCCTCTTTAGATTATGATAATGATGGTATAGATGATTATACTGATATTATGCTAGGAGCTAGAATGGATGCTTTAAATCACCCTAAATATGATAGTAGCTATGTCGCTGGTGGTTATCCTAGTGATGATGTTGGAGTTTGCGCTGACACTATTTGGCGGGCTTTTAAAAATGCCGGGTATATGTTAAAGGATATGATTGATTTGGATACCTTAAATAATCCCGATGATTATTTTTCTAATGGTGAAAAAAGAGATACTAATATTGATTTTAGAAGAGTAAGAAATCTTAAAGTATTTTTTGATAAATATGCCGAATCTTTAACTTTAGATCCTAAAAAAATAGAAGAATGGCAACCGGGAGATATTGTTATTTTTGGTAAAAATTACACTCACATAGGAATTATATCCGATAAACGTAATAAGGATGGAATTCCATATTTAATCCATAATGCAGGGCAATTAAAAAGAGAGGAAGATGCTTTAATTAAATGGGCAAATAAGAAAACGATAACAGGTCATTATCGCTGGAATGGAGGATATTATGATAGTATACGGTAGAAATGTAGCAAAGGAAATCTTAAAAAATGGTAAAAAAGTTGAAAAGATAATTTTGCAAGATAATTTTGATGATAAAGAAATATTTTCCCTAATAGAAAATAGAAATTTGAAGGTAGAAAAGTGGACTAAAAAAGAATTTTCTCGATTTGATAAATTTTCTCATCAAGGTATAATTATGTACATTGAAGATTTTAAATACACTGATTTATTGGACTTGATGGTAAATGAATCTTCTTTGATAGTAATATTAGATCATTTAGAGGATCCACATAATTTAGGCGCTATTATAAGGACTTGTGAGGCTGCAGGTGTAGATGGAATAATTATTCCAAAAGATAGAAGCGTTGAAGTAACTTCGACGGTTATGAAAACTAGTGCAGGCGCTATCGAAAATGTTAAAATTGCGCAAGTAGTTAATCTAGGACAGGCTATAAATAAGTTGAAAGATAATGGCTATTGGATAGTAGGAACTGATATGGAAAATAGTACTGATTATCGAAAGATTGATTATAGTGGTAAAATAGCTTTAGTAATAGGTAGTGAAGGTTTTGGAATGTCCAAGAATATTAAAGATTCGTGTGATTTTATTGCCAAGATTCCGATGTATGGTAAAATTAATAGTTTAAATGCTTCCGTTGCGGCTGGAATTATGATTTATGAGGTGATCCGTTCTAAAAAATAGGGGGATTTATGTATAAAGATATTAATGACTATGAGCTTTTATATTTAATTGCGGAAAATAATGAGGACGCATATAATAATATGCATGATAAATACCACAACATCATTAAGATAGAGGCTAATAAATATTTAAGCAAGTGCCCATATATTGGTGTTAGTTATGATGATCTTTACCAAGCAGGGTTATATGGACTAGAATTAGCTATTAGGAACTTTAGTGATAATGCTGATTGTATCTTTTATACATGTGCATCTACTTATATAAAAAGAGAGATATGTACTTTCATTAGAAGTCAGAGCCGTAATAAACATAGGGTGCTATCACAGAGTGTTTCCTTAGATACAGAAATAGGTGAGGATACTCTGTTGCAAGATTATATTTCTGATAATATTAATATAAGTGATGTTTATATAAATAATGAAAATAATCGAGAAATTTTAAATTTGAAATATGAGTTACCTTATTTGCAATCTTTAGTATATGAGTTAAAACTTAATCATTTTTCAAATAAGGAAATTGCCATTTTGTTAGATAAGCCATATAAGAGCATTGATAATGCAGTTAGTAGTATAAAGAATAGGTTACGGAACAAAAATAAGATTGCAGGTTCTATTTGATGTGCTATAATATAATTGGTGAAGAATATGGAGAAAGAGACATTAAGGCAATATTTAACTTATAATAGGGATATTAATGAAGTTAGTAATATTTGTTATAACTTGGATAGACAGTTAAAATATTTACATTCACAACATTATTATGTTAGTAAACTTAACTCAGATAATATTCTTTGTGAGAATAATGCCTCTTCATCAGGGTATACCACATTTACTTTTTCATCAATTGCTAAATGTCATGATGTTAATCAAAATATACACGATAATATTGTAGATTTAGCAAAACTATCAATAGGAATTTATATATCATTGGAGAATGGTTTCTGTGATTATACTGCTTTAGATATATCCCAAATTAGAGGTAGCTTTGATGATATAAAGGCTTTTATTCCCAACAGTGATTATTATGAAAAAGTTATTGTAGATGATGATACATCAATGTATTATAGTGATTATCTACACCGCTTGTCTAGTAGTTCTAAGACTAATGCCATTCAAAAGGTTAAAGCAACAAATCAAGGCAAAATATATGGTTACGATGATATTGAGGATGCGGCATTTATTAGAATTATATTTTATCCAGTAATGATAGTATCCTTCATTACTGTTGCTATATTGCTATATGTTATTTTTCAATAATAGGGGATGAGGAATATGAATAAAAAAGTTGCTGTAATCGGTGGCGGAACAGGATTATCGTTCCTATTGAAGGGATTAAAAAAGTTTCCTGTAGATATTACAGCTATTATCACGGTTGCCGATGATGGTAAATCTACAGGTAAATTAAGAAACGAATTTAATATACCTGCCGTTGGAGATATTAGACAAGTGATATATAATCTTTCGGAAATAGATGAAGATATAAAAAAATTGATGGAGTATCGATTTAAAACTTCTAGTGATTTGGATGGCCATGCCTTAGGCAATTTAATATTAGTAGGAATGTTAAATATGACGGGAAGTCTTAAAGATAGTATAGGGGCATTAACTAAATTATTAGATGTTAAGCATAAAGTTTTACCTCTATCGGAAGATTCTTTAGTATTAATGGGTGAGACTATTGATGGTGAGGTAATTGAGGGAGAACATAATATAACTAAGGCTAGAAAACGATACAAAAGGATTTTTTATAAAGAAGAGCCGAAAGTATTACCTGAAGTTATAACAGCTTTACAAGAAGCAGATTTAATTGTTTTAAGCATGGGAAGCCTATATACAAGTTTGCTTGCTAATTTAATTTGTAAAGATGTAAAAGATGCAATAAATAAGACTAGTGCTAAAGTTATGTATGTATGCAATGTTATGACCCAACCTGGAGAAACAGATGATTTCAAGGTTAGCGATCATTTAAATGTTTTAACTAATTGCCTAGGTGATGGAACTATCGATGTGGTTATTGCTGCCAATAGTGTTATTGATAAAGAAATATTAAAGAAATATCGTAATCGTGAAGAGAAAGATTTAGTTATAATAGATAGGGATAATATTGAAAAAATGGGTATAGAACTCATTGAAGATGATATTTTAACTGTAGAAGATGGGACTATAAAGCATGATAGTATCAAATTGGGGTCTATTATCTTCTCTTATATGATGAGGAAATAATTATGTCATTTACTGCTAGTATAAAAGATGAAATTTCAAAATTAGAAATGACTAAATCAGAAAATATTGCATGTTTATCAGCAATTATAAGAAATAATGCTAAATATAGTGATAAATATATTGAAATTGCTACAGAGAATGGTAATGTTGCTAAAAGAATATATACTTTTTTTAAAGATATATATAATGTTACTGTAGATATTGATACCAAAAAGAATAATACTTTTAATCGTAATAATATATATATTCTTACTATAACTGATAAAGTAAACATCATTTTAGATGATTTATCAGTAATAGATAAAGATGGTAATTATTTAGATATGCCTAAAGAATATATAGCATCATCTAGTGATGAAGCTAGAGCTTATCTACGAGGAGTTTTTCTATCTAAGGGTAGTATTAATGATCCTAAAACATCACGATATCATTTAGAGTTATTAATTGATCAAAAATATGAATCAGTTTTTGTTCAAAGATTATTAAATCAATTCTCATTAAATAGTAAAATTATTATGCGCGATAATAAGTATATGATTTATATTAAAGATTCCGAAAAAATAGGGGACTTTTTAAGGCTTATCAGTGCATCTAATGCTGTTTTATATTATGAAGATATTAAAATTTTAAGAGAACAAAAAAATATGACTAATCGACTTAATAATTGTGAACAGGCCAATATCGATAAAATTATTGCAACTTGTAATGAACAGATCAAAGATATAGAACTTATTACTAATGAACTGGGTCTTGATTTCTTAGATGACAAAATAAAAGAGGCTTGTATTTATCGCTTAAAATATCCAGAAACATCATTATTAGAATTAAGCGAGATTATATCATTAGAAACTGGTAATGCTATAACTAAGTCAGGATTAAATCATCGCTTTCGTAAAATAAAAGAAATAGCTAAAAAAATAGAAGAATCTAAAAAGGAAGATGGTTAATCTTCCTTTTTACTAATAATTTTATCAACAATTCCATAAGATAGTGCTTCTTCAGCTTCTAAAAAGTGATCTCTTTCTGTATCTTGTTCTATCTTTTTTAAATCTTGACCCGTATTGATGGACAGTATGCTATTTAATTTGTCTTTCAATTTTAGAATATGTTCGGCAGCTATTTTTATTTCAGTGGCTTGACCTTCAATTCCTCCTAAAGGTTGATGAATCATAATTTCTGAGTTAGGCAATGCATATCTTTTTCCTTTTTTTCCACAAGATAATAAGAAAGCAGCCATACTTGCAGCCATTCCAATGCATATTGTTGAAACATCACTTTGAATAAAGTTCATTGTATCATATATGGCCATTCCAGCATTGATTGAACCACCTGGTGAATTAATATATAAACTTATTTCATTATGATTAATAGAATCTAAATATAATAGTTCTGCTACAATACTATTTGCTAATTCATCATTAATTTCACCACTTAATATAACAATCCTATCTTTTAATAATCTAGAGAATATGTCATAACTTCTTTCACTATTTCCTTCTTTATCTACAATAATTGGAACTAAAGCCATCGTTATCACCTATATTTATAATAATAAAAAATAATAAAAAATATACATACTTTTACACTTATAATTCAAAAAAATAATAAACATCTTAAAATATATGGTAAAATGTATGTAGAGTGATAATAATGTAGTAATCACTTTATAACTTAATCATAATAACTGTATATCCAGTAATATAAGAGTTATACTAAAGATAGATTAAAATATTTTTACTAATAGAAAATAAATTATTAGTTAAAGTATTTAAATAGAAAAGGAGAAAAAAATGATAAAAGTAGCAATTAATGGATTTGGAAGAATAGGAAGATTAGTATTTAGATTAATGGAGGAAGATCCTAGTTTTGATGTAGTAGCAATTAATGATTTAACAGATGCTGAACAATTAGCATATTTACTAAAATATGATACTAATCATCGTAATTATCGTGTTGATGAAATTAGTCACACTGATAATAAGATAATTGTTGGAGGAAGAGAAATTACGGTTTTTTCTGAGACTGATCCAGCTAATTTGCCATGGGGAGATTTAGGTATTGATGTCGTGTTTGAATGTACTGGTAAATTTACTGATAAGGAAAAAGCTATGGCTCACATTAATGCTGGGGCAAAGAAAGTAATTATTTCAGCGCCTGCTAAAGGGGATGTTAAAACAGTTGTTTACAATGTTAACGATGATATCTTGGATGGTAGTGAGCAAATAATTTCAGCGGCATCGTGTACTACTAACTGTCTAGCACCTGTATTAAAAGTATTAGATGAAGAATTTGGAGTAAAACGTGGTTATATGACCACTATTCATGCTTATACTAATGACCAAGCAACTCTTGATGTCCCTCATAAAAAAGGTATTAAAGCACGCCGTGGTAGAGCAGCAGCCGCTAATATTATTCCAGCATCAACGGGAGCAGCTAGTGCGATTGGCAGTGTTTTACCTAAATTAAAAGGTAAATTAGATGGTACTGCGATGAGAGTTCCAGTTCCAACTGGATCAGTAATTGATTTAGTATTAGAATTTGAAAAAATGACGACAGTCGAAGAAATTAATCGAGTTTTAAAGGAAAATACTAACGAAACACTAAAATATACGGATGATCCAGTTGTATCTAGTGATGTAATTGGTTCACATTGTGGAGCATTAGTAGATGGGCTTTCTACTAGTACATTAGATGTAGATGGTACTCAACTAGTAAAAGTTGTTGCGTGGTATGATAATGAAATGGGATATTCTACACAAATGGTAAGAACGGCTAAATGTTTAATGGAGAAATAAAATTTCTCTTTTTTTATGGGTTTTACTAATAAAAAATTTTCCTTGTGTTATTAATTATACTATGCTATAATAAAAAAACATAAAAAGGGGGTTGAAGAAGTTTATGTTAACATTAACAGAAACAGATATTCTTAACTTTATTGAATATGGTGTTCTTAATCGTTATAAGGGAAGAACAATAATGAATGTTTTAGAATATTATGCATTCACTGACAAAAAGCCATTACAACTTGCAAGGATTGCTGCAGAATATAAAAGGCCAAAATTAATACGTGGCTTGGCATTATTTAATAAACAAATATGTGATAGCAGTGAAGATGTTATGATTAATTTGCAAAAAATATCAGATGTTGGATATGGTAACTCTGAGCGAATGCTAAATCAAGAAGAATTAACTGAGATATTCACATTATTGCAAAACGAAGGTTATCCATTAACAACTAGATTATTTATGTTAGCTTGTCGTAGATATATGGCAAATGGAATTGAAGCAATAACTAGAGAAAATGTTAGACAAGATTTTATTGACCGTTGCATATTATCGCAAGATAAGGTTAATTATGAAACGGCAAAAGTTAAGGCTCTATCTTATAATAAATAAGGTAAGGCCTTTTTAAATTACAAATTTGTTATATTCTTATTATTGTACCTATAATTATTAATATGACATTCTAAGATTTGTCAATAATAAAATTTTATGATATTATAGACACTACAAAAAGACACGAGATTTCTAAAT
>CANQGH010000042.1 GCA_947601845.1 uncultured Bacilli bacterium
TTACCGGGAGATGAAATAATATATAAAGTAACAGTAGCTAATCAAGGAACATTAGATGCCATTATTCAAAATATTGCTTCAAGTGAATTAGGAAGTGATGCCATCAAGTTTAAAATAGATGGAATCAAGATAGGAGATAAACTAGCTAAAAGTACAACAACTACTTTTAATATTACGATAAGTTATGATAGTAGTATTACTTCTCAACCAAGCCTAACCGATAATAAATTAACCTTAGATGTAACTTATGTTCAAGATTTAGGAAATAATATACCAAGTAGTGGTTTTGATATAACTCCAATAAGATTATCAAGAAAAATATTACAAGATAATACCCCTCAAAGTGATGAAGGAATAAATTTTGGAGCAATCAGTAGTGATAGTAATGGAAAAGGACTTTATTATACCAATAAAAATACGGAAGATGGGAAGACAACTTACTATTTTAGAGGAGATGTTAAGAATAATTATGTTTACTTTGCAGGATACTATTGGCGAATAATAAGAATAAATGAGGATGGAAGTATAAGACTTATATATCAAGGAACTTCACCTGATGCCACAGGAAATAATGCCCAAGTAGGAACAAGTGCTTTTAACTCTATACCAGGAGATAATGCCAATGTTGGATATATGTATGGTAAACCAACTACCTATAGTGATGGATATGGTAACTATAGTGGTTGGGTATGGACAAGTACTGCAGGAACAGTAAAGATGTCTAAAACATATTCTTTTGATAAAACAACAGGAATATATACTTTAACTGGAACAGTGGTAGATGGTTATTACATGCCTGATTATTATAATTATTACACTTGTTATGGACGAGGAACAACTTGTACCACAATGATAAAGTTAACCGAAGCTAAAAAAGAAGATAATTATTATCAAATATGGGGCGGAGAAGTGCATGCAGGTTACTGGTCAACTTCCTATGAAGAAGCTCATGAGAATGAGGTAGATTCTACTATTAAAACATATTTAGAGAATTGGTATCAAAGTCACTTATTAAGTTATGATGATTATATATCAGATACTGGCTTTTGTAATGATAGAACATTATATACTGGAAACGGGATAGGGTCAACACAAACTCAATATGGTTCATGGAAAAGATTAGTTTTTAATAAAAAACCTCAATTTGCATGTCCAGAACCATCACGTGACCTATTTACAGTTGACAATCTTAAAGGCAATGGTATGTCTAAATACAAGATTGGATTAATTTCTAGTGATGAGACGGCATATGCTGGTGGAGTATATGGGGCTTCTAATATCAATAGTAGTTATTATTTATATACAGGAGCTCAATATTGGTCTATTAGTCCCACTCACTTCAATTTTTCCGGTATGGTCCATGATTGGAGTGTTCATTCAGCAGGAGACCTTTTTCATGCGCGTGTTTTACTAAATCTTGGTGTGCGCCCTGTGATTAACCTAAATCCCAATGTTGAAGTAACAAAAGGTAATGGAACAAATAGTTCCCCTTACGTAATAAAAATTAATTAAAAAATAAAAAAATGTTATATGTACCAAAACTAAGACAAAAGTATTATAATGAAGGTATAGATAGCTTAAATGAATTAGAGAGGTGCATATTAGCATTAATAGAACCTAATATAAAGTTATCAGAAGAATTGATAATGGGAGATAAGGTAATGGAAGACTATGTAAAAGAGGCCGTAGAGGTATGTAGTGAAGAGAGTTTTGGGGAATCATATGATAAAGAGGTAGCCCTACAAGAACAAGCAAGGAATGATGGGTATGAAGAAGGCCTTAGTGCTGGCGTAAAAAAAGGACTTGAAGAAGGAATCGAAAAAGGAATTGAAAAAGGAATTGAAAAAGGAACTGTCAATAGATCACGTGAAATAGCTTTATCCATGTTGAAAGAAAATATAGATGTAAATGTAATAGCTAAATGTACAGGCTTATCAATAGAGGAAATAAATAACCTATAGAATAGTGTTGTAGTGGTTAGTTATTCAGTGAAAGATGGTTATGATACTTATTCATTTACAAACATATAAATCCAATATTTACAATTTAAAATTAACAGGTAACTATATTATCCTTTAATTGGAGATAATAATTAATCAATATTACTCAAATGAAAAGTTAAATTTCAGAAAATAGTATCAAGTAGAATTTGTAAGACTAAATTGGTAGAAATAGTAAAAAAAACTACCAATTTTTTAACAAATATGTTAGCATATTACTGAAATTTAAAGTTTCAAAGCACGAAAAAGAGTGTACACTCGATTTTTGTGCACGACTAAATTTCAAATTTATATGTTTATGATATATTACTTGTATATCAAGTTAAAATAGTTTGTGAGTAAACTATTTTTTCTTTTTAAATAATTTATCTTTTAAAATAATATCTTCTTGTTTAATTTCTTTTATATCAAAAAGTTGAATAATCTTTTTAGGTAGAAAAATGTGCATTAATGTGTAAGGATTATCACCATCTAAAGACTCTCTTTTAACAGAATTAATATGATTTAACATTAAATTTATATCTTCTTGAGATATATCATCAAAAGATATTCCTTTAGGGATAAACCTTCTAATATATTCATGATTGTTTTCAATTTTACCTTTTTGTTCTGAATGTCCAGGATCACAATAAAATAGTTTGGTTTCATACACATGATTACCATTATTTTCAATAATATCTGGTCTAGAGAATTCAATACCATTATCCGTTAGTATAATAGGAAATAATTCATGAAACTTTTCATATCCTAATAAACCTTTTAAGAAACAAAAGTACTGAGACACACTATCAGCATCTTTGGTTTCCAATTTTTGAGCTAACATAAAATTAGAATTTCTCCATAACAATGTAAGTAAGACAGAATTGCCTTTTGTACCTTCAACGGTATCCATCTCAACAATATTATTATTAAAATCATTGTTATTATGATACTTAATATAGTCTTTAAAGTCTTCGTAAGTGCGATTAATTCTAATTTTAGTATCTTTTTTAGTAACATTATTAGTTTTCTTATTTCGTTTCTTATACCTAACTTTTCTAGGTAAATCAAGATTGATGATATCTAAATAACCATTTTCAACATAATTATATAAAGTTCTTTTTCCAACAGGAAATTCATCCTTATGATTTCTAATAATCATTGAAAAAGAATGTCCATTTTTAATTTCGTTAGAAACGATATCATTTAAATGTTTAAACTCAGAAGAATCCATATCAATACCTTTTCTAGAATCGGATCTTAATTTTTCATATTTACCTTGAGCATCCTCAGCATAGTAATAATATCTAGTCTTCCTACAACCTTTTCTAGAAGGACATGTATTACAAACATAAGGTGGTTTTAAAGCTTTTTCACAAATTTTTTCTTTACCATACCAAGAAGAACAATGTTCAATATTCCTATTTTTTAATATTTCATAAGATATAGTTCTAGGTGATTTATTGATATCATTAGCAATTTTAGTAAAATTCCAATGATTTTCAATGCCTTTTTCAATTTTTATTCTTTTAGATAAATCAAGATGTTTATGATATACATTACAAGTATTTTTCATTTTCAAAATATTACTCCTTTCTTATAAATACAAGTAATATATCGAAGTTTATTATAGAATTAATAAGCAAAAGTACAAGACTGCACTTTTGCCATATAACATTATATAATAAAAATTTTAGTCAAGGATCTTCGATGAACTCACTATCGTTCGTCCTTGACTAAAGTTGATGAAGGACTAAATTTCATTTCTTTATCTTTAAACGCAATTTACTTTTTCATTTAACATTAATCAATATTATGGTCAAATAGAATATTATTTGATCATTTTTTATGTTATAATTCTCTTGGTGATGTATATGAACGAAGAGGTAAAAAAACATATTAAAGAAAAGTTAGCATTAGTACCTAATCTTCCAGGTAGTTATCAGATGAAAAATAAAGATGGTATTATCATTTATGTTGGTAAAGCTAAAAACTTAAAAAATAGATTAAAAAGTTATTTTACTGGTACTGTTACTGGTAAGACAGCTATGTTAGTTCATGATATTGCTACTTTTGAATATATAGTTACATCATCAGAATTAGAGTCATTAATATTGGAAATTACTTTAATAAAAAAATATAATCCGCGATACAATATCTTATTAAAAGATGATAAAAGTTATCCATATATTGAACTTACTAATGATAAATATCCTACAGTTAAAGTGGTTAGAAATCTAAATCGTAAACGTAATAAAAATCGTTTATTTGGTCCATTTCCTAATGTTAATGCCGCAAGACGTACAGTAGAAATTATTAATCGCATGTATCCTTTAAGAAAATGTAATACCCTAAAAAAAGATGTATGCTTATATTATCACTTAGGAGAATGCTTAGGTTATTGCAAATATAATAATATTGCACCTTCTACTATTTCCAAGATGAAAGAAGAAATAATTGCCTTTTTAAGAGGAGATGCTAGTATCATCACCGAAAAAATAGAACGAGATATGTATAAAGCTAGTGAGGCCTTAAACTTTGAAAAAGCTAGTGAACTAAAAAGAATGTTAGATGATATTAATATCACATTAAAGCGCCAGAAAATAGATTTAAATCGTAAATATAATTTTGATATGTTTGCTTACTATAAAAATAATAATTATTTATCTATTCAAGTGTTTTTTATAAGAGATGGACTTTTATTTGGTAGACACAAGGATATTTTTAATATTGTTGATAATGAACAAGAAGAAGTTATGGAATATATTATTAAATTCTATGAAAAAGATCATTTACTACCTAACGAAATTGTTGTCAGTGAAGAAATAGATAGTAATCTATTAGAAGAATATTTACAAGTAAAGGTATTAAATCCTAAAAAAGGAGATATTAAGAAACTATTATTAATGGCTACAGATAATGCTAAAGTAGCGCTTACTGAAGAAGAAGAAATATTAAAGAAAAACGATGATGCTAGATTAAGCGCTAAAAAAGAACTAGAACAAGCACTAAATATCTCTAATATTACTAGAATTGAAGCCTTTGATAATTCCCATTTATTTGGAACCTTTTATGTTGGGGGAATGGTTGTTTTTGATGACTTTTTACCTAATAAAGATTTATATCGTAAATATAAGATAAGTACCGAAGTAAAAGATGATTTGAATGCCATGAGAGAAGTTCTATATAGGCGTTATTATAAAGTATTAATGGAAGAAGAAAGTGCTCCTGATTTAATTGTTATCGATGGTGGAGAATTGCAAGTTGGAGTTGCTAAAGAGATACTAGATTCTCTTCACTTAAATATTCCTATTATTGGCCTAAAAAAAGATGATAAGCATCGTACTAATACTATTATTGATAAAGATTTTAATGTCATTGATGTTGATAGTAAAAGTAAATTATTCTTATTTTTAACGAAAATTCAAGATGAGGTTCATCGTTTTGCTATTACCTATCATCGTAACATTAAAAGTAAAGGCATGTTATCTAGTATGTTGGATTTTGTGCCTGGTATTGGTGATAAAAGAAAGAAGGAACTATTAAGAAAATTTGGTTCTTTAAAAAAGATGAAGGAAGCATCTCTTACAGAGTTAGAAGAAGTTTTGAATAAAGATGTAGCAAAGAACTTATATCAATATTTACAGGACTTGGAAAATTAATTTACTAAAAATTTAAGTTAAGTTATAATATTATTATAGAGGTGTAGAAGTATGAAGTTTATAAAAAGTAATATTCGTGAAGTTGTATTCGTTAGTATGGCAATACTGCTTATCATAGTATGTTATCTTTTGCTTGTGTATGATAGCAAGCATTCGGAAAAAGTTAATCCTATAGATGAAAGTGAACGTTTAGAAGACCAAATTAAAGAGATAACTGGAATGAGCAAGGAAGATGCAATTGAATTAGTTAAACCAAATTTAGAAAGTGAAAATTACGTTTTTGCATCCGAAATAACCAATGATAGTCTATACAAAGTAACGGCTACTAATACTATTAATGATGAAAAAACCATTTATTACGTTGATCCTACTAATAGTAAAGTATATATTGATATTGATGCTAAATAAAAAATGAGGTAGTTAATATGAGCAAGATTGAATTAATGAGTGAAGATTTAGCTAATAAAATAGCTGCTGGAGAAGTAGTCGAAAAAACGATGAATGTCGTCAAAGAACTAGTTGAAAACGCTATTGATGCTAAGAGTACATTTATCAAAATAGAATTAGTCGATAGTGGAGTTAAAGAAATTTGCGTTACTGATGATGGAATAGGAATGGATAGAGAAGATGCTGTTATGGCTTTTTCTAGACATGCCACTAGTAAGTTGAAGACCCTTGAAGATTTATTTAATATCGAAAGTTTAGGCTTTAGAGGTGAGGCCCTTCCATCTATCGCTTCTGTAAGTAAAGTAAACCTAAAAACCTCAGATGGTAGTATTGGTACAGAAGTAGTTATTAATGGTGGTAAAATAGAAGAAGTTTCTAATAGCGACTTAAAACAAGGAACGAAAATTACAGTTAAAGATTTGTTTTATAATACACCAGTTAGATTAAAATATTTAAAGAATCTATATATTGAACTGGCTAATATCGTTGATTATGTCAATAAAATGGCTTTGTCTTTTCCTAATATTAAATTCGTTTTAATTAATAATGATAAAGAATTATTAAATACGGATGGTAAAGGGAGCTTACTTAAAGTAATTAATGCAATATATGGATTAGATGTTACTAAAAAAATGATTGAAATAAAGGGAGATAATAAAGACTATTATATTAGTGGTTATATATCATATCCTGAAGTAACTAGAACTAATCGTAATGTTATTACAACTTTAGTAAATGGTAGAATAATTCATAATAATGATTTAGTTCGTACTATTTTAGATAGTTACCATACTTATATACCTGAAAGTAAATATCCAATCGTTGTGTTAAATATTGAAGCCGATCCATATTTAATTGATATTAATATTCATCCTACTAAAATGGATATTAAATTCTCTAATTTTGATAATTTGAAGAGTTTAATTATAGATGTTATTGGTAAGAAACTAGAGTCTTTAACTTTAATTCCTACCTTGGAAGCTAAAGATAAAGAAGGCTCTTCTTTAAATAATAATAATGATAGTATTAATTTTAAAAATATTATTGATAATTATATTGATAGTAAGAAAAATGTTACTACCTATGAAAAAGAATATGATAAAGTGGAAGAGATGACTTTAGACTTTGAAATAGGGGAGAAGAGTAGTAATGATGAAATAGAAGAACCTAAAGAAGAGGAAGAAGAAGTAGAGCATGAACGCATAAAAAAAATGTATCCAGTAGGACTTGTTCATGGAACCTATATTATTGCTGAAAATGAAGATGGAATGTATGTAATTGACCAACATGCTGCTAATGAGCGAATTAATTATGAAAAATACTTAAAAGCGATGGGTACTCACGATAATAAAGTAATTGACTTATTAATTCCTATCAAAATAGAATTACCTAATAGTGATTATATTATTTTTAAAGAGAATATGCACTTATTAGAGGAATTAAATTTTACTTTTGAAGAGTTTGGTATTAATACTATTCTAATTCGCAGTCATCCTTATTGGCTACCTACTTTTAATACTGAAGAAGCTATTCGTAGAATTATTGAGATAATTGTATCTAAAGAATCTTTTGATAGTTATAAATTTACCGAGAAAGTAGCTATTACTTTAGCATGTAAGATGAGTATTAAAGCTAATGACCATATTTCTTTAGAGACAATGGAATATTTATTAGATACTTTAAGGAAAACCGAAAATCCTTTTACTTGTCCACATGGGAGACCAACAATTATTACTTATTCCAATTATGAATTAGAGAAACTATTTAAACGTGCGATGAATTAAAAATTATAGTAATTTTAATAAAGGCGATTATAAAGTACAACATTGTACTTTTTTTCATTATATGTTAAGATAACCGTGTAAAGGGGAATGATTATGGAACAAGATTATTGTATAAAACGTTTCTTTGAAGAATGTTATACTGATATGAATATGTATCAAGAATATTTGAATAAGGAAGCCTTCATTAACCAAGAAAAATATCTTGAGTGGTTAAGTGAATTAAATGAAAGAAATAAAACCTTTGCGGAAGCCATTAGTCAATTATATTTAATAAGAAAAAAGGATGAGATCGTTGAATCTGTTCTTAGTAGGGAGATGACATCTGCTGAATATTTAAACGTAAGAACATCTGTTCCTATTGTTAGGGAATTTATAAAGCCAAGTACGATACCACAATCAATATCTAACAAACATTTTCATTATATATGTAATGGTTATTATAGTGATACTCTAAGTAGAATTTATGAAGTTTTAAATGGTGGAGCTTTTACCGTAGGTATATGTTGTGATAAAAAGGCGAGGTTATATAAAGAAATAAAATCTTATTATGAAAAGTTAAAAGCTAATTTATTAACTAAGGGATATGTAGCCAATAACGCGGAAGTAAATATTGATTGTTATAAAGTTTATATTTTAAATTATAGATATAAGGGTAAGTAGGATATGATTATAGTAATAATAGGACCTACTGGAGTAGGAAAAACTAAATTATCAATTGAATTAGCTAAGAGATTAAATGCTGAAATAATTAGTGGAGACTCTATGCAGATTTATAAAAGCTTAGATATTGCGACAGCTAAAGTAACTAGAGAAGAAATGGATAATGTACCTCATCATCTAATTGATATTGCTAATATAGAAGATGTATATACAGTTTACGATTATCAAAGAGATTGTCGAAGAAAAATAGAAGAAATACAATCTAGGGATAAGAATGTTATTATTGTTGGTGGTACAGGATTATATATTAAAGCTGCTCTTTATGATTATCAATTCACTGAAGAAAAAGAAACTTATGATTTTTCTAATCGTAGTAATGCTGAATTACTAGAAGAAATAAAGAAAAATATTCCTAATACAAGTGTTCATATTAATAATCGTAAGCGTTTAGAAAGAGAACTTACTAAAATATATAATCATAGTACAAATACTAATGAAGGAAGTAATCCCTTATATAGCTTTATCATGATTGGACTTACTCTTCCTAGAAATGAATTATATACGCGCATTGATAAAAGAGTTGATATGATGGTAGAACATGGTTTAATAGAAGAAGCAAGAAATCTTTATAATCAAAATATTCAAAGTAAAGCTATTAATACAGGAATAGGTTATAAAGAGTTATATCAGTACTTTGATGGAAAACTAACCAAAGAAGAAGCAATAGAACTTATTAAGAAAAATTCCCGTCATTATGCTAAAAGACAATATACCTTTTTCAATAATCAGTTTTCTATTAATTGGTTTAATGTTGATATTAATGATTTTAATAAAACAATTGAAGAAGTATATAATTTTATTATGAAGGAGGACTAATGCAAAGATATTTCTGTTTTAGTAAAGAAAACGATGTATTTACTTTATCAGATAATGATACTTATCATATTACTAAAGTAATGCGTTATAGTATCGGAGATAATATTGAAATTGTTTACGATAATAAATTATTTATTGCTAGTATTGTTAATGTTTCTCCTTTAGTAAAAGCAAAAATCATAAAACAAGAAGAAAATAGTAGTTCTAGTTATTGTGTAACCATAGCCCAAAGTTTAGTAAAAGAACAAAAAATGGATTATATTTTACAAAAAGGGACTGAGTTAGGAGCATCATCTTTTATTCCTATTACTACTATTAGAAGTATTGTCAAGTTAGATGATAAAGAGAATAAGAAAATTGTAAGGTGGAATGCGATTGTTAAAGAAGCTAGTGAACAGTCTAAAAGGGTTGATATACCGGTTGTTATGAATGTTCATACCGTTAAAGAATTATCTACCCTTGACTATGATTATAAGATTTTATGTAGTGTCAATGAGCAAGAAAAAAATATAAAAACAGTCTTATCAAACATAAAGCAAAGTGATAGAATATTATTTGTAATAGGACCAGAAGGTGGTTTTGATCCTAGTGAAGAAGAAATATTAATGAATAATGGTTTTATTAGGACTTCTTTAGGAAATAGAGTTTTAAGAACCGAAACAGCATCTTCGTTTGTATTAAGCATAATAAATTACATATTTATGAGGTGATATGATGGCAAATTTTCAAGCTTTCTTAAAAGATAATGAACTAACTATAGTAGTAGTATTAATGGTACTTATCTTTATTTTAGTAATGGCAATTGTAGTAATTGATCTATTGGCTAAAAGAAAAGAAAAATTAGAAACAGCTGATTATGAGAATGATGATAGAGACTATAGAATTACTAATATGGAAGATACTGGCGAACTAGGAATGGTTGCTAACCAAAAAATATTAGAGGAAATTGATGTTGATAAGGTAACAAAAAATCTAGAAAAAACGGCGGAAATAGAAGAAATAAAATACGTTGAAGAAAATGAAGAAGAAGAAAAAACGAAAGCTTTAATTGAGTTAAACAACTTAAAAGAAGAATTAGCAAAGATGGAAAGTCAAAAGATTGAAGATGATAATAAAGAGGTAGAACCTGTAGTAATAGAAGAAAAAAATAATGATGTTAAAGAGGCAATTAATAATCCAATACCATCAGTAAATATAAAACCAGAAGAGCCAGAATTAATTGAATTACAAGATCAATTATCCATGGAAGATAATATTAATCGTTTTGAGAATGAGCAAGAAGAAAAGGCAATTATAAGCGTTGAAGAGTTAACGAATGCTAGAAATAATATAACTGATGAAGAGATTGAACAATATGAAGATGATGGTAATGAACCTATTTCCTTAAAAGAATTAGAAGCATTATATAAGAGTTCAGAAATACAAGAAGAATTACCTAAAGAAAAAGAGTCAAGTTGGCAAGAATTTAAATTAAATTCCAAACCAATTAATGAAGCTTACGAAGATAAAAGTTTCAAAACAACACCAGTTATTTCACCAGTATATGGACTTACGCCTAATGAAAGCTCTATAGCGTTAGAACAGACAGCTAATCTCGATAAATTAAATGAAGAAATCAAAAAGACTAACGAGTTCTTAAATGCTTTAAAAGAATTAAGAAAGAATTTAGATTAATTATAAAATGTGACTTTCTAAGCTTTTACAAGTGTTTTTTATAAATTTCTTAAAAAAGTTTAATTTTTGTTAGATTTTTTCAATTAT
>CANQGH010000043.1 GCA_947601845.1 uncultured Bacilli bacterium
GGAATAAAAACATTCTATCATAAATTAATGAATATTTCTTTCATTAATTTACATCTTAAAGTATACATGCTATAATACTTCATTATAGCTTTTATTTTTGAAGGAGTAGGTAGTATGAAAGTAGGAATATGTACTTTAGGTTGTAAAGTAAATACATATGAAAGTGAATATATTTTAAACATACTTAAAAAGAATGGTTACGAAATAAAAGATTTTAGTGATATTTGTGATATTTATATAATCAATACTTGTACCGTTACCAATACAAGCGATATTAAAAGTAGAAAGATGATTCATCAGGCTAAGAAAAGAAACCCTAAGGCAATTGTTATTGCGATGGGATGCTATATTCAATCTAGTAAAGATAGTAATATAGATGGGGCTGATATTTTATTAGGAAATAAAGATAAGAGTAGAATTGTTGAGATTATAGAAGATTATATGAACCATGGTAAACTTACTAATTATGTTACTGATAATTTTGATGAATCATTTGAAGATATGTATATAGATAATTTTGCATCTAGAACGAGGGCTTTTGTTAAAATACAAGATGGTTGTGAAAATTTTTGTAGTTATTGTATTATTCCTTATGTAAGAGGAAAATGCCGTTCTAAACAATTTGATACTGTTATTAGGGAAGTTAAAGATTTAGTGAATAATGGTTTTTATGAGATTGTATTGACTGGTATACATACTGGTAATTATGGAGTAGATATTAATACTAATCTTTGTAATCTTTTAAAAGAACTAGTAAAAATAGAGGGCTTAAAACGCTTAAGAATCTCTTCTATTGAAGTAACAGAATTAAATGATGAAATTTTAGAAGTAATTAAAAATAATGATGTAATTGTAAACCATTTTCATATTCCTATTCAAGCAGCAAGTGATAAAGTATTGAAGGTTATGAATAGAAAATATGATTTAGCATATTTTAAGGACAAGATTAAGAAAATAAAAGAAATAAAAAATGATGTTTCTATTACTACGGATATCATTGTTGGTCATCCTTATGAAGATGATGATACTTTTGAAAGTAGTATTAAAGATATCAAAGAAATAGGCTTTTCCAAATTACACGTTTTTCCCTATTCTAAAAGAAGTGGTACTAAAGCTAGTACTATGGAACAAGTAGATGATAAAGTAAAAAAAGAAAGAGTTAAAACATTACTTTTATTATCAAGACAATTAGAATTGGATTACATGAATAAATTTTTAAATAGAGAAGTAGAAGTTTTAATTGAAGTTAGTAAAGATGGTTATAGTATTGGTCATACCACTAATTATCTTCAGGTTAAAATTAATAAAAAATTAGAACATAATACTTTTGTCTCAGTAAAGATAACTAATATAGAATATCCTTATTGTATAGGCACAATTATGAAAATTTTAGATAAATAATGTAAATAATTGATTTTTATATTATTTTATGGGATAATAACGAAGTATGGGAATGATGATAGATGAGAAGTAAAAACATTTTTTATAAAATCGCATATAAATTACATAAAATGGGATTTTATTTTTGCTCGATAAAGTTTTATGCGGAAGATCAACATAATTATACTAATATAAAATTTATTAACTTTTTTATATATATTTTTAATTTTATTATTGGTATGTGGAAAAAATTTCCTATTTTTCTAACGAATAGTAATTATTATGAATATTTAGAAATTCCTATTACTACGGCCTGTACGTTAAAATGTAAGAATTGTTCTAATCTAATGCCATATTATAAAAAACCATGTCATATGAATATGGATCAAATAGAAAAGTCTCTCAATATATTTTTAACGTGCATTCAAAATATTGTATACATAAGAATTTTAGGTGGCGAACCTTTATTAAATCAAAATATAATAAGATTAATTAATATATTATTAAATAGTGGTAAAGTACAGAGAGTTGAAATTGTAACCAATGGTACTATAGTACCTAGAAATAAGGAATTAATAAGATTATTAAAAAACCCCAAAATTATTGTTTCTATTAGTGATTATAAAATTGTCAATAATAAAAAATTACAAGATTTTTTGAAAAAGAATAATATTAAGTTTGAAGTTAATAAGATAAAATATTGGATGGATTATGGTAATATGAATTACCGAGGTAAAACGATAAAAGAGTTAAAGAAGCAATTTAGAAAATGTAGTTCGGTTTGTAAAAGTTTAATAAATGGACAAGTACATTTATGTCCAAGATCTTCACATGGGACAGATTTAAATATCATTAAAGATAATCAAGATGATTATGTTAATTTGCAAGATGAAAATGTAAGTATTGATGAAATGAAATTAAAACTTAGAACATTATTAAAAAAAGATTATATCAAAGCTTGTAACTTTTGTGATTATGGAACTAAAAAATGTAAAAAAATTCCTGTTGCTGTTCAGATGAAAAAATAAAAGAATCAACTAATATTTGGTGATTGGATATTGGTTGATTCTTTTCTCATGAATAAAAACATATTATATTTTAAACCTTCGGTATAGTAGGTATCAGCTTCTATTAAGTCGTAATGCACAAAAAGGTTTTCATGCATTATTTTTACATCGCTAATGGAACTACGCGTATTGTATAATATAAACATTGTTTTTTCCGTATCAATATAATTATCAAAAGCATCAATATTATCTGGAAATTCATCATATTTAAAACCATTAACCTGTGTTTGAAAGAAGTAGGTTGTAGGTAATAATCCAGAAATGGTATAAAGACCTGCATCATAACTGCCCATATTAACAAGAGTTGGATCATCTTTGCTATTTATAATTTCGGCATATTTATACTGCGGAAAATCATTTTTAGTTTTATATAAGTCGTTTCTATAATTAGCAAAAAAGTAACAACCTATAGGTAATATTAAAATACTTAAAGCAATAATAGATTCAATTTTTTGGGTATTAAACCACTTTTGCAATAGTAATAATATTTTAATAAAAAGCACTAGTATAAAAATAAAGGTTGGTAAAATATAATATTTAAAAGAGATTTTACCACAAAAAATAAAGATTATAGTTGATAGATACATGATTAATATCCCTAATTCAGTGTATTTTTTAAAGTTAATTTTTTTAATAAATATATAAATGGATAAAATTATATAACCAATGCCACCGTTAATGACAAAGAGAAATACAAAGTTTTCCAATTTGCGAAATAAAGAAAAATAATATATTCCTGAATAAAGATTAATATTAATATAAAAATAAACATATAAAAATTGATTGATGGCGTGATTAATCCCAAAATAGATAAGGGAAACGCTAAAGGGTAGGAGCATCCCCAACAAAAAGAATAGAGTAGTAAAAATAATTTTTTTAAAGTTTTTATGTAATAAATAATATAATTCTATTACAAACATGAAACCTATCCAAAAACCTAATATATTATATTTAATTAATAAAACAAGTCCAGCACATATGCCACAAATAAATAACTCTTTAAGTGATAATTCTTTTATTTCAAAATGCTTTAAGAAATAATATAAAGTAATTGCTAGAAAAGGAAGACATAATTCTTCAGCACTACCGCCATGGATAAAAGAAGAGGCAGTAGTAATCGCAAAGGTATAAATTGGTAAAATTACATAGCAATATTTTCTTGGTAAAAATAATGTAATGCATTTACTACACCAATATAGGAATACGCTAAAGAAAATAGTTTCCAAAATAAAAACTCCATGAAAGGTATTATGACTAATTAAATACCCTATACCATAAATCAAATATAAAAGTGGTCCTTTTTGTTCAAATAAATCTTTATAAGGGACAAGCCCATTCATCATGCTTTTTCCAACCGTAAAAAACGCATTAGCATCTACCCATTCATTAAATTGATATAAAATAGAATTTTTACTAGTTATCAAAAGAGCAATAAGAGAAATAATTAAACAAAAAAAATAATTGAATAATTTAGGATGCTTTTTGATAAATGTGATTATGTACTTCATATTTTGTCCACATTCCTTTTTGATTATATAAATCATTATAGCAAATCATAGATTAAAAATAAATATTTATGATTATTTTTTATTATAGGAATTATTTTGTTTAAATTAAACACTACATCAATATAATGAAAAGTGTCTTTAATTTTTCAGTTTATATTATGAAGAAAAAAACTTGATACTATTTTAAGGGTAATGTTATAATTGTTATAGAAACAACTATAGATGGAAGGTGTATTATATGAAAAGAATAAGCGAGTTTATTAAAAAGATTAATCCATGGTTTATTTTTGCCATTATATTAGTAGCACAAGTTATATTTATGTTCAAAATGTGCGATATGAAAAATGGTTATTATATTGATGAATTATGGTCTTATGGTCTAGCTAACAGTTATTACCATCCGCAACTTTATGGTGATGGCGGGTATGATTCATTGAAGATGGACCCCAATGTTTTTAAGGATTATGTTGTAGTAAATAGGGGAGAGCGTTTTCGTTATGATTCTGTAGTATATAATCAAATATATGATTCCCATCCGCCATTATTTTATTTAGTTCTTCATACGGTAAGTTCCTTTTTTCCGGAACAATTTAGTAAATGGTTTGGTTTAATACCTAATCTAATTTATTTTGCTATAATGATGATTTTTGTTTATAAAATAGGAAGATTATTTTCAAAAGATAAAACGTTCCCACTTTTACTTGTTTTATTCTTTGGCTTTAGTATGGGTACCATTGATATGGTAACATTTATTAGAATGTATTTACTTGCCACCATGCTTGCCACAATATTCCTTTATTTAAATATGAAATGCATAAAACGGAATGAGATTAGATGGAGAGATTTTGTGGCCATAGCGGTAGTTACCTTTTTAGGATGCTATACCCATTACTATTTTATAGCATTTGCAGTCCCATACGCTATTTGCCTATTGATATGGTTTATTAAAAATAAGAAATACAAAGATTTTTGGCGTTATCTATGGTCGCTAGAAATAGGTGGTTGTAGTGCTGTTTTATTATTTCCAGCTTTTTTAAATAATGTTGGGACTCAAAAACCAGCACAATTGGGTAATTTGTTTAATTTAACTGATTTAAAAGACCGACTAAAAATATCATTTGACATTATTGATTATGTTTTGTTTGGTAATATATTTACTTTTGTGCTAATTATATTTATAACATTAGTAATTATTTATATTATCACAAAAGTATTATGGAATGTTTCTTATCAAAATGGTAAAATTATTTTTATTAGTAATAAGTCAAATTCTAATTTTTCTTTAAATCGCCAAAAGGTAATATATGTATCTATGATTTTGCTTTCAACCATTTTTTACTTTATTTTAGTCGCTAAAGTTATGCCAGTAACGGTTGATAAATATTTTATGCTTATTTATCCAACTTGTATGTTTCTTACTTTTACGTTAATATATGAATCATTTAAATTATGGTTGTTAAAGAAAAATATGTTATTGGTTGTAACCATCATATCAATAATAATAAATGGTTTTGTAGCTTTTGCCCGTGACCCATTATACATGTATTTAGGCGAAGCGGATAAAGTAGCCATCAGCCAAAAATATCAAAATGATATTGTGATATATATACATCAAAGCAAAAATGTATATTATTTAAATAATAATTTGTTAGAGTTGATGAATTACAAAGAAGTTTGGCGTACGACTCCCGATGTTGTTGATTTAGTATATGAGATGGTTGATGAACAAGATGAGATTATCCTTTATATTGATAAAACTATGAATCAAACAGATACATCAATATTAATGTATATACGGCAATTTCAAGATAAATTTAATCTTAATTATGTTAGTTTCCTTTTCGAGGATGAAACCGTATTTGCTTATAGACTATATAATGTAGAACAACAAGCTGAATAGATGGTAATGAAAAACTTTAAATAATGAAATGAATGTTTTTAATCTAAAGTTGCAGTTTAAGTTGACTTGTAAATGTTGATTGATATATAATTATTTTAGTTGAAAGTAAAAGGAGAGGTAATAAAATGAGAAATAAAAAGAATATTATTATGTTGGTTTTACTTATATTGGTGGCGCTAATGACAGGGGCCTATGCCGCATATACTACTAATCTAAATATTGGTGCTACTACATCTCAAGCTGGCAATTTTGGTGCTGTACTTACAGGCTGTACTACTGAAGTAGTTAAAATTGGTACTGCTGGTGCACAAGCACCAACCGCTACTTGCTCTCCAACATCTACTAATACTGGGGAAGAGGCAATATGCACGGCGAATTTTAGACAACCTGGCGATAGTGTAAGATGCAAATTCAATGTAAAAAATACTGGTAATTTAAAAATAGCACCAAGTGATGCTGTGCGATGTAATTGGGGGGAAAAAACAGTACATTTTTTAAATGGTGGATTTGTCTCCGGTTTAGGTGATACAAGCCAATGGGAGTTTTGGGGAAATTGGAGTGGAGCTGCCGGTGGTTTCGACACTAGTATTTCTAAACCTGAAATACCACCTATAGGAAATGCTATTACAGGAGGAGGATATTGGCATCAAGTTGGTAGTTGGGGATTTACTTTTGTTTGGAATCGGAATCGCTTGGCTCCTAATGCCACATTGACCAATGAACTTTCGATAACTCTTACTGCGACTGAAGTTGGAACGAATGGCAATGATGTATGGAATCCCGATATAGATGGTCATTTAAATATAGTTTGTGATTTTCCTTATGGTCAAGATATTTAAAAAGCACGTTAAATTTAATGTAATAAAGTGAAATGTGTTCTTCACAAATTCACTTTTTTATTTTAAATAATTATGACTAAATTGATTAAATAAATTAATTATAGTAAAATAATTTATGAAAAAAGTATTTATGGTGAAATATTATGAAGTTAATTAAAAAGTATGGATTTTATGTATTATCATTTATTGTTCCGTGTATCATTATTTTAATATTCTTAATTGCAAATGATATGTTTAAAGAGCGTAGTATTTTAACATCTGATTTATTAGAACAAGAAACATCTTTTTTAAAGTATTTTCATAATTTATTACATGGTGTTGCTTTTTTTCCATATACTTTTTCTAATGGCTTAGGCGGATCAATGTATAGCACTCTCTTTTATTACTTGGGAAGTCCTCTTAATTTATTAATATATTTTTTTGATGATGTTAATTTATTTTGTACTATACTGTTAATTCTTAAAATCTCTTTATGTAGTTTGACTATGTTTATTTATTTAAAACATAAATTTAATTGTAAACAGTGGTGGTTATTAATCTTTTCTTTAACTTATGCTTTAATGAGTTATAATCTTAATAATTATGTTCAAATTATGTGGCTTGATGGAGTAGTGTTAGCACCATTAATCTTACTAGGTATTGATAAATATATAAAAAATGGAAAAACATCACTATATATTATTACTTTATTTTGGACGATAGTATCAAACTTTTATATTGGCTATACATTAACTATTTTTTCAATAATATATTATTTATACCAATTATGTATTATATCTAATGATAATCATTGGATAAGAAATAATAAAAAGAAAATAATAAGATTTATTGTTATAACTTTTTTAACGGGGCTACTTACTTCGTTTATACTTATTCCCATTTTTTTAGCATCAAGATCATTTATGAGAGTGTCTAGCTTAAATAAAATGTTTAATAGCAATATATTAGATATTATCTTGGGATCTTATATGGGGCTTGATACTGGGCTTACTATCTTAAATCCTTATCATATTTTATTTTATAGTGGAATATTAATGTTACCATTAATTATTTCCTATTTTACTAATAAAGAAGTATCTACTAAAGAAAAGAAAATTACTTTATTAGTTTATGTGATACTTTTTTTACCAGTAATTATTCAACCTCTTAATTTAATATGGCATCTGTTTACTTATCCTAATTTTTTTAATTATCGTTATAGTTTTATTATTACTATTTTGACTTTAATTGTTTCAGTAAAATCTTTTCTTCTTCTTAATAATTCTATCAAGACAATAATGTCTACTTTTATTATTTATTTTCTTATCTCTAAAATAATCATTTTTTTATCAGCATATCCTAAATACAATATATATTTGTCTCGCGAAAAAGTTATTGTAACTGTTTTATTATTAGGAATTTATTGTATACTAATTCTATTAAAGAAGAAAAGTCTAATACTATGTTTATTATGTATAGAAATTATTATCAATTTTAATTGGACACTTTATAATAAACCTTTCTCTTTTACATCTAATTATAAGATAACTAATATTGTTAATGACATATCTAATAAATATTGCAATAATTTAAATCGTTGTGAGTTTCTCAATAATTATAATGTAAATGGCGGATTATTTTCTAATTATAATGGGGTAAGTAGTTTTAGTTCAACTACTAATAAAAAACAATTAACTTTTTTATCGCGTTCTAGAGGAGTTAATACTAAAACTAATAATTATATTTATAATACTTATGATTTGTTGTCTGATATGCTTTTGGGAGTAGAGTATATATGGGATTTTAGGACAAATAAAGATTATGAACTTGTTGAGGACTTGAATTATAATAATATAGCTATGCATATTTATAGAAATCCTTATGCTCTTTCATTAGGGTATATGGTATCTCCTAAAATAAAGACTGTTTCTACTAACGAAGCCGGATATAAATATTTGAATGAGGTTTTAATGGCGATGGAGGATTCCAAAGATTCATATCTTATTAAATTACCGGTAAGAAAGATTAATGATAATTTATATGAGGTTATTAAGAATGAACAATACCCATACATCTAC
The DNA here is from genome assembly GCA_947601845.1 of uncultured Bacilli bacterium. Classification (GTDB taxonomy): domain Bacteria; phylum Bacillota_I; class Bacilli_A; order RF39; family UBA660; genus RGIG3091. Next base: position 8,752 of record CANQGH010000043.1, read on the forward strand.
ATAACTTCTGATGTTCCAGCGGTAACTATTGTTAATATCGCATTTGAATACAAAAACAGTAGTGATATATATGATATTATCTATGATCAAGATAATCAAAATTTAAAGGTTGAATTTGGCATAATTCCAGAGTATGTAGATGCTTATACGGTTGATGTAAATAAAGTTAAAAATTTTAAAGATAGTAGGGTAGAGTTAAAGGTTGATATTAATAATGGTAATTATTTACATGGCAATATTAATGTTTTAAAAGATGGTGTTTTGTTTTTTAGTATCGTGAATGAAGAGGGGTGGGAAGTATATGTTGATGGAACTAAAGTAAAGCATTATGAACTTCTTGATACTTTTATTGGGGTAGATTTAACTAAAGGAATACATGAGATAGAATTGCGTTATAAAGTGCCGGGTTTAAAACTTGGAATTAGTCTTAGCATAATTAGTTTAATTGCTTTAATTATTTATGAAGATAAAATAGGTTGTAAATTTGTTATATCAAATAGTGTCAAATTATAAGTCAAGACTTGACTTGTATAGTGATAAAAATGTATAATTACATTATATAAAATAGGAAAGAGGTATTAAAATGAGGAGTAAAAATGTTTTCATGTTTGCATTGTTAGTAATAATAGCAATTGTAACCATCGTATATGCAGCTTTTAGTACTACTTTAACTATTAATGGTACGACATCTCAGTCTGGTACATTTGGAGTAACTATGACTGGATGCACTACTTCAGTAGTGGCAACTGGTATATCTGGTGCTACCGCTCCATCTGCTACTTGTACTCCAAGTGGCACAGCAACTGGTACTACTGGAACCTGTAGTGGAACATTTAGACAACCAGGTGATAGTATAAAGTGCTCTTATACGGTAAAGAATACTGGTAACTTAAAAGCAAAGGCTGGAACAGGACCTACTTGTACTGTTTCTGGAGGTATGGCAACTACGGCAACTAGTTCTGCTGCAACACCATTATATTATACAACAAGTTGGACAAAAACAGCACTTGCGGCTGGTGACAGTGCAGCAAATGATTTTACTATAACTATAACTTTTTCAGCTAGTGTTACAACGCAACCAACGACTACGACTGGTACAGTAAGCTGCACCTTAGGTTATACTCAAGACATTTAAGGAGGAAATATTATTATGAAGAATAAAAATATATTAATAGGGGCATTGATAGTAGCAATATTAACTCTTTCGTTAAGTTTTGCTGCATTTTCTACAACATTAAAAGTAAATGGAACAGGAACAATAAGTTCTACATGGGGAGTATCTATAGATACAACCACTACCAATACTAAATGTACAGTAGTTAGTAAGGACACTGGAAAACCTACCACATGTACAGTTGGGACTTTAACGGCAAGTCAAGCAACGGCAACAATCGCTTGGGCATCTCCTGGTGATGTTGTAACTCTTACAGTAAGAGTAAAAAATACAGGAACACTAAATGCTAATGTAGCTTTATCATCAAGATTATACTTAACAAGTAGTGCAAGTAGTGCATGTACTAATGTATCTGCAACCGGAAATTATACTCAATATGTAGCAGCTGGTACAGCAACTAATGGAACAGCCAAGGCAATAGGAACAACAGCTACATCAATTGGTACAGCTAAAATATTAAATTCAACAACTACATCAACATATAATTATGCTGTGTTTACATTTGTATTTACTTATGCTGCTACTGCTACAAGTGGAGCTGGAGCTTGTACATTTACAAGTACTCTTACAGCTACACAGACTGCTTAATAATAATAATTCAAATATAAGAAAAAGAAATACTATTCGTGTAGTATTTCTCAGACTGTTGACAAAGTGGCATGTTTAAAATGAACATATCACTTTTTATTTGAAAATTTTTGAAAAATCCGAAAAAAATAACAAAAAGTGGAATTTTTGGGTCTTATTTCCATTGCTTTCCCTAC
>CANQGH010000044.1 GCA_947601845.1 uncultured Bacilli bacterium
TTATTTACTCCTCTTATTATTCTTTTTTCTCTTACCATCTCCGTATATAGTTTATTCTATATACATTATACCCCCCCCCCCATCGGTTTCTGCAAGTATAAATTTTACTTATATCAAAAATTTTAACTTTTATTCATAAAAAAAATACTAACCTTAGTCAGTATTTAAGCCCCTTTGATTTACATATCTTTTATTTTAATAGATAAAATATCACTTAATTGAATAGTCTTACCATTATTAGTTAATAAATGATCCCCTACTTTACTAATAATCTTTGTATTGATTGTCTCATTATTAGTAATAATTTCGACTGGTACATTAAAAACAAATTGATTATTTTGAAATAAATTATTTAAAGCCTCATTAAAAGTATCTGCATTATTTAAATCAATATCCTTTGGAGTATTTGTTGGCCTTTCCTCAACATTACCAATATGTTCATATTTAGAATAAAATACGCGTTTATTATTTTCTATTTTTTTATTATCGTTACCTTTAAAAATAGATGGTAAATCCTTACTCATATTATCACTCTTTCCTATAAATATATTATGTTATATATAAATAAAAATGACTAAAAATATCATACTAATAAAGGTGATATTATGTTAAAAAAGTATAAGTTTGATAAATTACTTATTTTCTATCTTTTTATCTTTTTTATTATCAGTATCATAAGTATTTATTCAGCATCTATGTATCTATCACCTAGTTTAGGTAATCTTCCTTTAAAACAAAGTTTATGGTATTTGTTAGGAGCCATTATTATTTTTTTCATTATCAAACATGGAAATAAGTTGTTTTATAAATATGGTTGGTATATTTACTTGGTTAATGTTGTTTTATTATTTGGTCTTTTGTTTTTTGCTAATGATATTAATGGTAGTAAATGTTGGTATATTATACCGGGAATTGGTAGTATTCAACCTAGTGAGTTTATGAAAATAAGTCTTATTTTAATGTTAGCTAAAACTATTGATTGTTTCCATAAAAGGCACCGTAAGCCTACTTTAAAAGATGAATTTTTTTTAATGTTACAAGTTTTAGTTATCATAGGCATTCCTAGTTTTTTAACTTTTTTAGAACCAGATACAGGTGCTGTTATTATTTATTTAATTATTACTATATTTATGTTATTTATTAGTGGTATTAAAAAGTTTTGGTATATTTTATTAGGAATCATTGTAGCAACTTTGGGCGGTGGGTTCTTATATTTATATTTTTTTCAACAAGATTTATTTATCAATATCTTTGGTAGTAATTTCTTTTATCGTATGGATAGAATTATTAATTGGCGAATGGGAAGTGGTATGCAGCTTGAAAATTCATTAGCCGCTATTGGGTCTAGTTTTATTTTAGGTCATGGCTTTAATCATACTCCTATTTATTTCCCAGAGGCAGGCACTGATTTTATTTTTTCGGTATATGCTTCTAATTTTGGTTTATTAGGATCTATTTTCTTAATTACCATAATCTTATTATTTGACTTTAAGATTATTAATACTGGTGTTGATACCGTTAATCGTATTGACAAATATATAATAGCGGGCATTATGGGTATTTTTATATATCAACAAATACAAAATATTGGTATGACTATAGGTGTATTTCCTATTACTGGTATTACTCTTCCTTTTATAAGTTATGGTGGTAGTAGTCTATTAGCATATATGATTTTAATTGGATTAATTTTAAACATTTATAATAACAAAGAAAAAAAGACCAAGTATTAATCAATATTGTTCAACTAAAATAGTTGACCAACAAAGCAATCAAACAATTTTGCATATTTTATCTATATTTTTCTTTGTATCTTAATAAATAATTATATCATCAAAAAAGAATAGAACTTATTTCATCCTATTCTTAAGTTAATAACATTAGTAATAGCTGGCTTATCATTTGATAAGAATTAATATTATTATAAAGAATTATTAAGAAGCCAAACCGCCATAGAATTAACTGTTTGAATTTCCATGATTTTTAAATTTATAATCTGTTCAAAATTCAAATTATTTCTATTGATGTATTGTTCACAAAATGAATATGCTTCTAAATAATTATTTAGTATTTCATATTTAACATCTGTTTCAACGGAAAAAATCTCATAATATTCCAAGACCCTGTATTCTTTATAATGTAAATATGTTGGGAAAAAATCTTTTTTTATTTTTTTCATAAATCGTAACTCATAAAAACTATTACTATACGCCGAATTATCTTTATGATTTTCATAAAAATTTTTAATGAAAACAACTATAGTGCTATTTATTCTTTCATCTTTATAATTTTTATTATTAATCTCATCTATATTATTTTTCAAGTTGTTTATATATGTGTCATATTCATGCCAAAGTTCATCTGTTCCATTAGAATTTAATATTACATAAGAGTTATGATTGTGAATTATTTTACTGCCAATTATCGAACCAATAATTATGAACATTAATATACAAAGTAAAACTATATACTTTTTTTTCATAAATTTCTCCCTATAAAACAAATTACAAATAAAATATACCATATTAACTAGAGGTTATTAAAAATTTAAGCTTATACAAATTAAATTGAAGATAAACAAATACTTAGTTAACATTTAAGACAACAAAAGACACATTACGCCTTTAATATTAGTTTGTCTTTACATAATCACATACTGGTTTAAAGGTTTTCCTATGTTCATCAATAATACCATATTTCATAATGGCTTCAATATGCTTTTTAGTAGGATAACCTTTATTATTTTTAAAGTCATACATAGGATACTTCTTATCTAATTCATCTAACATTCTATCTCTTGTGACTTTAGCAATAACACTAGCTGCAGAAATACTTATACTCATTATATCTCCCTTAATAATCGATGTTGATGGAATCTCTAATTTTTCTAATTTCATCGCATCAATTAAGACATGTTCAATAGGACAAGGGCAATTATTAATCGCCTCGTACATTGCTAATTTAGTTGCTTCATAAATATTAACTTCATCAATTACTTTTTCATTTTTAATACCAATACCTACTCCTAAAGCTTGTTCCATGATAATGTCAAAGAATTGTTCTCTTTTTTTAGCTGTTAATTGTTTAGAATCAGTAAGTCCTTCTAATTTAAAGTCTTTAGGTAGAACAACACATGCTGTTACGACTGGTCCTACTAAAGGACCTCTTCCTACTTCATCTACTCCCGCAATATAATTAATCCCTTTATCATATAATTCATGCTCATATTTAGTATTATCTATATCTTTAATAGAAATAGTCTTAGTCATGATAAATACCTACCTATACATCTTGTTTTTTGTTTTTTTGTTTTATATCGTCAAGTTTTTCACTAATATCTTCACGATAAAATTTATATGTAGCAATAATCAAAATAGCTAGTGGTAAAGAAATAATAATTCCCATAATACCAAATAGTAGTCCTCCAGCAAATACTGCAAAAATAACTACTAGTGGATGTACTTCATTAGTCTTACCATAAACGAATGGATTAATAACATATCCATCTAATGCTGATAAGATAAAGAAACAAATAATGGTTCTAATAAATAATCCTGGACTAATAACAAAAGCCGTTACTGCCGCAATAACATTAGTAATCATTCCTCCAAAATAAGGAATCAAAGTAGCTATAGCTGCTAAAACTCCTAAAAGAATAGCATTAGGATGACCTATTACTAAGAAAGCCACCGTATATTCAACTAAAGTTATACCTACTATTTTAATAAAACCGGTCAAGTAGTTTTTCATCTCATTATCTAGAGTTTTAAAATAACTTAATAGATGTTCGTTTCTTGTTTTAAGAATTTCCCCAAACTCTTTTCTAATTTTTTTCATATCAATTAGTAAATATATACTAGAAGCAAAAGCAATGATAAAAATAGATATAACATTTAAAGATCCATTAATAATATTGACAGCTCCATCAGATACATACTTTCCTAACTCGGATATAATACCATTGAAACTTTCAGTAAGAGTTGCTTGAAGTGGTCCTAAATTCATATCATAATCAGTTATTAACTCTCTAACGAATGCTAAAATACTATTAAATAAACTAGATAATTGATTAAATAATAAGGGAATTACAAGGGCAAATAATAAAGCAATAACTCCTAGTACAATAGCTATTATAATAAAAATAGCTGCACCTTTAGGTATTTTTTTACTTTCTAAAAATTGTAATAATGGATATAATGCATATGCTAAAACAAAAGCAATAAAGAATGGAAATATGATTTCCCAAATCTTTCCTACTATACCTGTCCACAATGGTCCTGTCATATATAAAATAAAACCTATGACAGCAATTAAAGCGATATTTACTAATCTGTAATTTAACTTGTCTTTAAACATTATCTCACCTCATTTAAGTTAATTGTATCACGATTTTAAAAAAATACTACTAAAAAGTAGTATTTTCAAGACCAAATGCTTAATTAAATTTAATTTTTTCTGTAATATAATTTTCCACTTCATCTAAATTAAGAGTAATTTGCTCCATAGTGTCTCTATCTCTTACCGTTACAGTATTATTATTTAAAGTATTATCATCTATCGTAATAGCAAATGGTGTACCAACAACATCACTTCTTCTATATCTTTTACCAATATTACCAGAATCATCATAACTACACATAAAGGATTTAGATAATTTTTCATATATTTCCGTAGCTTTTTCGCTATGATATTTTTTGATTAAAGGTAAAATAGTTACTTTGTATGGTGCTAAGAAAGGATGGAAACGCATTACTTCTCTAGTTTCCCCATCGACCTCATCTTGATAGTAGGAGTTAAATAGGATAACTAAAACAGCTCTATCTAGTCCACAAGTAGATTCTATAATATATGGGATATATTTAGTATTTGTTTCTTGGTCAAAATATTCTTGACTAACTCCACTATATTCTTGATGACGAGTTAAATCAAAATTAGTACGGTTATGAGTACCATTTATTTCTCCCCAACCGAAAGGAAATTTATACTCAATATCACAAGCCGCTTTAGCATAATGAGCAAGTTTTTCATGATCATGGAAACGAAGGTGATCTTCAGATACACCTAAATCCATATAGAACTTTTTAGCATATTCTTTAAAATATTCATAAAGAGCTGCATCTTCCCCCTCTTTACAGAAAGTTTGGTATTCCATCTGTTCAAATTCAATTGTTCTAAAGGTGAAATTTCCTGGGGTTATTTCATTTCTAAAGGCTTTACCTATTTGACCAATACTAAAAGGTAATTTACATCTCATACTTCTTAAAACATTTAAGAAATTGACATATTCTCCTTGAGCATTTTCAGGTCTTAAATAAACGATACTTTTTTCATCTTTAATAACTCCCCTATTAGTCTCAAACATTAAATTAAATTGTCTTATATCGGTAAAATTAGATTCTCCACATTTAGGACAAGGGATTTTATTTTCTCTAATATAATTAATTAACTCTTCTTCACTCATTGCATCACCAATAGATGAATTGGTGTAATCATTGACTAAATTATCAGCACGATGTCTTGATTTACAACTTTTGCAATCGATTAAAGGATCTGAAAAGCTACCAACATGACCACTAGCTTCCCACACCCTAGGATGCATCAAAATATCGGCATCTAGTTCATAGGCATTACTTCTTTCTTGAATAAATCTCTTACGCCAAGCATCTTTTATATTATTTTTAAGTCTTGCTCCTAATGGACCATAATCCCATGTATTAGCAAGTCCTCCATATATTTCACTTCCTTGAAATATAAAACCATATTGTTTACAAAAATTAACTAATTTTTCCATTGTGATTTCTTCCATTTTTATTTCCTCCTTATAATAAATAAACTTCTAGAACAACATAAGGACGATATTACTCGCGGTTCCACCTTACTTATTCTAGAAGAATCACTCAAATATATTGCTGATAGATTTCCAAGTCCGTCATCGCATCACTAGTTATATTATAGCACCTTTTTTATTTTTTTCCACTAAATTGCTTGATTTGTACTATTTTTATCAGCAAACATAGCTAAGGCCATATCAAATTCTTCGGCATTATCTAAGTTTATTATCATTCTTTTGTTATCAACATTAATTACTTTTTGAATACAAAAGTCTTTAGGATTAAGCGGATTAGCTAAATGAACATATAATACTCCATTAACTGTAACTTCATCTACTATTACATATTCTTTCCCATCTAAAGTTAAAGCATCTAATTCATTCATAATTTATCCTCCAATTATTTACTTTTCTCTTGTCGCAATTCTTTTGCCATATCTACTATTTCTGTTTTCATAGTTTCTTCATACTTTTCCATAGAAGGTTTACCATTTTCATCTACACAACCTTTTTTTATTAAGTAACTATCAAAATCATTGCAACCACGTATCCAAGCAAATTCATCTCGGTTATTATCATTTATAGAAGGCAGCATTTCTTCAATAATTTCTGACATATTACCGTTTTTATCCCAATTAATTCTATCATAAACAGTATAAAAAGCAAGTTCTGGATTATCACTAGCTAATATTCTAGATGCTAAAACATTATGACGATAGTAATAATCTCCCTCACCATTTCCCAAATTCACAGTAGTATTTTCCATAATATCATCATAACTAGATAAAATTTCAGTAATTTCCTCTCTATATTTTGTTTGATCTTCATTAGTCTTATAAATTTTATAAATATGAGCACCAATTCCAATAGCTAAAGATAGTAACGCCGCAGCCGATGCAACTCCTATCGCTATAAAAGCCTTAGTACGATGACGGTCCCTATCATAATCTTGAGCTATTCTCTCCTCTAGACTTTTTTGTCTTGCTTCTTCATATTCTCTTATTTCTTCTTCGGTATTAGGCCTTATTATATCAACTGGATTTCCTCCAATATATACTGTTCTCTTAAGAGGACCTGGATCGGAATTTGGATATTCCCAGTTTCTATTGTCAGCATCACTTACAATTAAATTATTACTTTCACTTTTAGGTACACTTTTAGAATTTAAAGTAGTATCAACCGATAAATCAAATGGATCTACAATTTCTCTTGCCATATTACCACTCCTTATTATTATCATTTTAAATATACTATACTTTATCCTGTTGTGTCAAATTTTTAATTTATAAAAATAATAATTAATGTTATACTAATTATAGATAGGATAGTGATAAAATGAAAAATAAAGTAGCTATAATAGGTTGCGGTAATGTAGGAATGAGTTATGCTTATGCCCTATTAAATCAAAGAACTTATGTTAATGAATTAGTTCTTATTGATTTAAATTATGAAAAAACAGTTGGTGAAGCAATGGATCTTAATCATGGGCTTGCTTTTGCACCATCTAATGTCATTACTAAGGCTGGAACTTATGCAGATTGTAGAGATGCCAAAATTGTTGTTATTGCTGCTGGTGCTAATCAAGAACCAGGAGAAACAAGAATGGATTTAATTCATAAAAATGATAAGATTTTTGCCTCTATCATCAAAGAGGTAGGAAAAAGTGGTTTTGATGGAATATATATTATTGCCACCAATCCAGTAGATGTTATGACCTATATTACATGGAAACATTCTGGTTTTAACACTAATAAAGTAATAGGAAGTGGAACTACGCTAGATACTGCTAGACTTAGGTATGAAGTAGCTGAAAGAATTCATGTTCATCCTAAAAATGTTCATGCTTATGTTATTGGGGAACATGGTGATAGTGAATTTGTACCATGGAGTAATGCTAACGTTGGTATTCAAAATATTAAAGATTTTTTAAATGATGAGGAATTAGAAGAAATTTGTTATAATGTCAAGAATGCTGCTTATCAGATTATTGATAAAAAAGGCAACACTAGTTATGGTATTGGTATGAGTTTAGTTAGAATTACTAACGCCATTCTAGGTGATGAAAACTTAATTTTAACGGTTTCATCTTATGATGAAGAAAATGATGTCTTTATAGGTTGCCCTACTATCATCAATAAAAATGGTGCTGATAAAAGAATTGTTATAAAATTAAATGATAGCGAACAAGAAAAATTAGAAAATTCAATTCGTGTCTTAAAAGATGCGATTAATAAAACTTCAATCAATAAATAAAAAATGGAGAGCAATCTCCATTTTTTAATATTGTTTTCCAAAATATATTTTGGTAGTGGCTTTCTTACCACAACATACGCATGGTCCATCTACTTCTTCATCATCAATTAAGCATCTAGATTTAATACCCATATCTTCTTTAATTTTATCTTCGCATTCCATATTACCACACCAATTGACTTTAATAAAGCCATTTTTAGTATTAGCGATTTTCATCATTTCTTCATAATTATTAGCAGTATATATCATGCTATCGCGTCTTTTTAAGGCTCTATCATACATATCTTTTTGAATAGTACTTATTAACTCTTCTACTTTATTAGTTACTTCATCAATTTTTACTAGTATTTTTTCTAGAGTATCACGCCTTACCAATGTAACTTCATTGTTTTCTAAATCACGTCTACCTATTTCAATTCTAATTGGGTATCCTTTAACCTCAGCCTCAGCGAATCTAAATCCTGGTGTTTTATCTCTATTATCTACTTTATTGGAAATATTTACATTGGATAAATTACTACTAATAGTATTAGCAATATTTTCTACTTCATTATCATTACCAATAGGAATAATAATTACTTTAGTTGGTGCAATATTTGGTGGTAATACTAACCCTCTATCATCACCATGGGTCATGATTATGGCTCCTATCATTCTAGTAGTAACTCCCCAAGATGTTTGGTAAGGTGTCTCAAGAATGTTATCTTTATTTAAAAATTGAATATTAAAGGCTTTGGCAAAATGATTGCCGAAATAATGACTAGTACCATTTTGTAAAGCTACGCCATTATACATCATTGCTTCAAGAGTATATGTTTCTATCGCTCCAGCAAATTTTTCTTTTTCTGTTTTTTTACCTACAATAACGGGAAGAGCCAAGTAATTTCTTTGAAAATCTTCATATACACCTAGCATTTTTAAAGTTTCAGCCTTAGCTTCTTCACTAGTCGCATGCATAGTGTGTCCCTCTTGCCAAAGAATCTCCCTACTTCTTAGAAAAGGCCTTGTTTCCTTTTCCCAACGAACAATAGTACACCATTGATTATAAAGTTTTGGTAAATCACGATAAGATTTAATTATTTTGGCATAATGTTCACAGAATAAAACCTCACTAGTAGGACGCACACACATTCTCTCATCTAATTCTTCTTTTCCGCCATGAGTAACCCATGCTACTTCAGGAGCAAAACCCTCAACATGTTCTTTTTCAACATTTAATAAGCTTTCAGGAATAAACATAGGCATCATCACATTTTCGTGACCAGTCGCCTTAAACATTTTATCCAAAATAGCTTGCATATTTTCCCATATGGCATAACCATATGGTCTTATAATCATACTCCCCTTAACGGATGAATAATCTATTAAATCGGCTTTCATACATACATCAGTATACCATTTACCGAAATCTACATCACGACCAGTAATATCTTTTACTTGCTTATCGTTCATAAAACTCACCTTCACATTTCTTCTATATTATAAGCTATAAACCAAGAAAAAAAAAGACTTTTGTCTTTCTTTACTATTTATTTTCATTATTACTTTTTTCTGCTTTTTTCTTGTTACGACATTCTTTACATCTTTTTGGTTCATTAGTAAAACCTTTTTCAGCATAAAAAGCTTGATCTCTAGCAGTAAAAACAAATTCAGTACCGCAATCTACACATTTGATTGTTTTATCTTTATACTCATTCATATTCTTCCCTCCTTAATTAAATTATTGGAACATTATTTCGATATTTTCTTATCTTTTTTTAAGAGAGAACAATAGTCAAAATACAAGTTCAGTGAGCTAATCACTTTAATAAGTATAGCACACCACTATAAAATATGCAAGGAAATTGCCTTTAATGTCAGGATAAATGGTTACAGTTCAGTCAAGAGGTAGATAAAAAATCTATCTTTTTAAATATTATTATACCTGAAAACAAAAGAAAATTAT
>CANQGH010000045.1 GCA_947601845.1 uncultured Bacilli bacterium
CTTCTCTAACACTTCGTCGATACCTACGCGTGTATTGGACTTTCACCAACTAGATACATGCCATGCACGGCACACCATAAAAAGAAAATACGTTCGTACTTTCTCTTATTTTTAAAATCTACTTTATTTCATCATATTTTACTTTATTATGTCTATAAAGTGACTAGATAAATAATATCATATATTTACCTAAATTAAGATTTAGTTTTTATTATCGACATTCTTCTTCAAATCGTATAAAATATTCAAAGCTTCAATGGGTGTTATCTCTAGAGGATTTATTTCCTTTATTTTTTCTTCTACATAATTAGGTTTTTCTTCTTGCTCCTCACTTTGTAAAAATAAAGATGTTTGTACAAAAGGTTGCTTTTTATCACCCTTATTCTCATATACCTCTAATATTTCTCTTGCCCTGTCGATAAGACTCTTCGGTAGTTTAGCAAGGGATGCTACATGGATACCATAACTTTTATCTACTGCTCCTTGTTTTACTTTATGTAAGAAAGTAATTTTTCCATCTTCTTCGATGGCACTGACATGGACATTTCGCAAATTAGAAAGGCGAGCTGCCAAACTAGTTAACTCATGATAGTGCGTAGAAAATAATGTTTTAGCTTTAATTTTGTCATGAATATATTCCAAAATAGCTTGAGCTAGGCTCATTCCATCATAAGTTGCTGTACCTCGTCCTAATTCATCAAATAAAATCAAACTATTAGGTGTAGCTTCTTCTATTGCATAATTAGCTTCTTTCATTTCAACCATGAATGTTGATTCACCACTAACTAAATCATCACTAGCGCCAATTCTAGTAAAGATTTTATCAAAAATAGGAATACTACAACTTTTAGCTGGAACAAATGAACCAATCTGAGCCATAATAACAATAATAGCTAATTGACGCATAAAGGTTGATTTCCCTGCCATGTTAGGACCTGTTATTAATAAAATATCAACACCCTTACCCATGATAATATCATTAGGTACATAATCACTTTTACTTACCTTCTCCACTACTGGATGACGACCATCTTTAATAACAATATTGCGTTCTAAAGTTAAAGTAGGTCTTACATAATTATTCTCTTCACTAACCGTAGCAAGACTTGTCATCATATCAACTTCGGCAATAATACGAGATATTTTTTGAATCTTACCAATATATCCTTTAACATAATCCCTTATTTCCATAAATAATTTATATTCAAGATTAATAATTTTCTCTTCAGCCCCTAAAATAATGTTCTCTTTTTCTTTTAATATTGGCGTAATGAAGCGCTCACAATTAGCTAAAGTTTGTTTTCTTTCATAACAAAATTCTTCTTTAACTAACGGAATACTTCCCTTAGATATTTCAATATAATAACCAAAAACTTTATTAAACCCTACTCTTAAGTTTTTAATACCCGTACGTTCTTTTTCATCAGCTTCCATTTGTAAAATAAAATCTTTAGAACCACTACGAATACTCTTAAGTTCATCTAATTCACTAGAATATCCATCTTTAATTAGTCCCCCTTCTTTAACCGTGATAGGAGCATCCTCACTAATGGCTTTATCTAATAATTCATACACTTCATCTAAAGTATCAATAGACTTACCATAATGTAACTCATCCAATATCCTTTTAATATTTGGTAATACTTTTAAAGAGTTCCTTAATTGTAATAAATCTCTAGCATTTAAATTACCATAACTAATACGCCCAGCTAGTCGCTCTAAGTCATATACTTCATTTAACTCTCTTTGTAAGTCTTCTTTTAGAATAAACTCCGTAAGTAACTTCTCGATAATATCATAACGACGATTAATTTCTTCCATATCGGTAAGAGGATTTTCAATATTTAATTTTAAATACCTACTTCCCATAGCTGTTTTAGTCTTATCTAGTAACCATAATAAGGAATAAGTTTTTTCCCTTAAACGAATGGTCTCCGTTAATTCCAAATTCTTTTTAGTATGGACATCAAAAGTTAAATATTTATTAGTATCTACTATCTCTACTTCTTGTAGATGGGATAAATTACCTTTTTTAGCATCAATAATGTATTTTAACAGATGTTTAATAGTGGTTACCATTCTAATATCAGTAATATTGGCATATATATATGAATAATCTTCTCCATCATAAATATCATCAATAATAGTTGCTAGAATATGATAAGTATCTCTTAATATATTTAATATTTCACGATCAATTTTACTATTTACAATTATCTCTAACATATTGCGATTAACGACTTCTTTAATAAGTTTATTTTGATCATGTTCAATAATTAAAGTATAAAATTGCCCGGTCGTAATATCAGCATAACTTATTCCATAGCAATATTCAAAATCATAAATACTTCCTATAAAACTATTATCTTTTTCGTTTAAAAGATTATCAATTCTGGTACCCTTGGTAATAACTTGAACAACATCACGATCTACCATTCCTTTAGTCTCTTTAGGATCTTGTAACTGCTCACAAATAGCTACTTTATAACCTTTATCAATTAATTTATTTAAATAACTAGTATAAGCATGATAAGGAATACCACACATAGGAACTCGTTCATCTAATCCAGCATTTCTTCCAGTTAAAGCTAATTCCAACTCCCTACTACAAATAACTGCATCTTCAAAAAACATCTCGTAAAAATCGCCTAAGCGATAGAAGATTATTGTGTCATTATATTTGTCTTTAATATCTAGATATTGCTGCATCATGGGACTTAATTTAGCTCTATCTACTTCACTTCTTTTCATGTACTTCACCTGCATATTAATTATACCAAAGGGTGGTATAAAATTAAAGAAAAAAAAGACTTTTTTCAAATCTTTTCTTACTTTTCTTCTTGTAATTTTGCTAAAGCTTCATCGAAGTTATCAACCCCAATTATTTCTATATTATACTTTTTTTCCTTTTTCAATTTCATGCATTCTTCATAATTGGCACCATTAGGAACAATAAAAATATCGGCCTTGCTCTTAACAGCTCCCATTAGTTTATATTTAACGCCACCTATTTCACCAATATTACCTTCCATATCAATAGTACCTGTTCCTACAATTTTTCTTCCCTTAGTAATATCTTCTTCCGTTAGGCGATTATAAATAGCAAGAGCTAAAGTAAATCCCCCTGATGGACCTGATTCCGTATCCTTAAAAGTAATATCAATTTTAGGATCAGTTGTATATTCAATAATATCAAAGAAAGCTAAGCCAGTATATTTAACCCCTTCCTCTTCAAAGATAGTAGTTTCTATATCAAAATCTTTATCACTTCGCCTTATATGCAATACTACAGTATCACCAGATTTCTTAGTATCAATATATTGGCGTAATTCATCTAAATTGGTAGATTTTAACTCATCAATTCCTATAAACTCATCGCCCACTTTTAACTCATCGCTTGCCTTAGCATCAACATAATATATTAAATAATGATGGCTAGTTATATCAAAGGTCTTACCAGCTTTCGTATACGCTACATAAATAGCTGATTGGTTAGCATCACTTAAATACATATGGTCACGATTATCAAGATCTTCTACTGTTTCATTTTCATTAATTTGATAATTAGATATTTTTTCTCTTTCCCAAGATGGAATAATATAACTAAGAATATATGTCATCGTATTCCCTCTTAATTCAGTTACATATGCTAAATTAAAAGAGCCTTTTTCACGATAACCATCTTCTACTAAAATACGATCTCCTACTTCAATCGTACCTCCTCCAGAATAAATGTAATATGGTAAAGGAAAGGTCATCACTAAATAAAATAGTATTAAAAATATAATTTGCTTATAATTTTCTTTAAAAAATTTTTTAATATAATTAATTATTTTACTCATTATCATTATCACATCCTCATTTAATTATAACAGAAAGATGAGCAATTATGAAAATAAAAATTACTAATTTAATAATTATTCCTTTATTGCTGTTAACTATCATTTTATTTTTTTCTTTTCCTAGTGATATTATCGCTTCTGTTACTTTTTCTATATCTATTTGGAAAGATAACCTTATTCCCTCTTTATTTCCCTTTTTTATGGTATCCGAATTATTAATCAATTATGGCTTTATTGAATTAATGGGAGAAAGTTTAAAAGGTTTTATGACCAAAGTATTTCACTTACCAGGAGAAGCATCCTTTGTCTTAATTGGAAGTCTGATATCAGGATTTCCTAGTAGTAGCAAATATATTAATGAATTATTAATAAATAATCAAATAAACGAAAAACAAGCTTCCTATTTATTAAAATTTAATCATTTTTCTAATCCTCTATTTGTCATTGGTACAGTAGGTACTCTTTTATTAAACAATAAAGAAATAGGAATTTTAATCTTAATTGTGCATATCTTAACAAACTTCATTATTGCTTTTATCTATAGGCCTAAAAAAGAAAATTTAATTGATGAAAAATCATCTTTTAAAAAAGGAATATCTAAAATGTATAAAAAAATAGCCAATAGTACTTCTTTTAGTGAGGTATTATCAACTAGTATTTTCAAAACTTTTAAAACTTTATTACTTTTATTAGGAATTATCACTACTTTTTTAATAGTAAATGCCCTTCTTATTAGAATATTTAATCTAAGCAGTTATTCATCAGGAATAATTAGTGGTCTAATAGAAATGAGTGGTGGAGTAAAAAATATTGCTCTATTAGACCTAGATATGCCTATAAAAGCTAGCATTATTACCTTTTTTATATCGTTTGGCGGTTTTAGTGTCCATATGCAGGTAATGAGTATTTTAGCTGATACTAATATTAAGTATTTTCCATATTTTATAGCCAGAATTATTCATGGTATTATATCTAGTAGTATTATTTTTATTATATTAAATCATCTTGGATAATACCGGTTGTTACAATATTAATAACAAATTCATCAGGAATATCTTGATGCGTTAATCTTAAATTAATTCGATAAAGAGTTCCATATTCTAAATCATCACGATTAGTAGTGTAAGTTAACATATAATCGCTCTCAATATTAGTAAATCCCGGATATGGATTACTATATTTGACACCACCATATAAAATATATGGACAATCAAAAGTAAAATAATGACCTTCATCATTGATGGTTACTCTCTCGGTAGCTATTTCTAGTGTTTTAGTAACTCCATCCATAAAATTAATTTCAATACATCCATCAATAACAACATCTGAAGAGTTACGACAATACTCTATATTCTTTACTTTTCTTTCAATTGTATCTTGATATATATCCGTAGTAACAGTATTTTTTAACGCTAATAAGCTCTTTTTTACGGCTTCTCTTTCTTCGCGATCACGATAATTGTTAACTAACGCAAACATACTTATAGATAGGAACATAACAAGAACAAAGCTTAACACTAGTTCGATAACGGTAAAACCTTTATTATTCATTTTCATAATGCACCTCTATATTAGAATATTCACCATTGTTATATTCAACAATAAGACGATAATAATCATTATAAGTAGATGAATAGTTATTATATTTAGGAAGATAGTCGATATATTCACGCAAGCCCCTATCAAAATTTCTATTATTGTTAGCAGCTGATTTTAAAGTACTTAGTTTAAATGAAGTAATAATAATTTCCTTTACATCTAAGTAATTTTTGCCTAATAATGTATCGCAATAATTAGGACTATTCAAAAACTTACATAATTCATTTTTAGTTATGGCCTCACCACTAGATGAATCAATATAATTTTGATATCTTATGTAACCCGCACTACCTTTAAGAACGTCTTCTTTACTTGGGTCCATTGCTATTTCACGTAATAACATCTTACGAATTTCATGGGCTTTATATTTTGCTTCAAGCGTGTCATAATAACTAATACGCTCATAATCTGCTATTAAAGGCATAAAATTGGCAAATAAAAAAGTACAAATACCTATCACAAATACGGCAACAATTATTGTTTCAACTAAAACAAATCCTTTATTGTCAAGCCTTAAAATCTTTTTCATCTTTTTCACTTACCTTTATTGATTATATCTTAAATTTATTATATAATATTTTAAGATAAAATACTATATGAAAATATAAAAAGGGGACAAAAATATGGTAGAGTATGATTTACAACGTATTCCAATTGTTGATATTGTAAACCAAATTATTTTGTATGCAGCTAACCATAATGCTAGTGATATACACTTGGACCCTAGGGAAGATTCTCTTGTAATTAGAATGAGAATAGATGGTGAATTACGTGATCATACGGTCATTCCTAAAGAGTACGAACGTAATCTAATTACAAGGGTTAAACTTATTTCAAACATGAATATTACTGAAACTAGATTACCACAAGATGGCGCAATCAAAGGTCGTATTGAGGGAAAAGATCTTGATATGCGTGTTTCTGCTCTTCCTACCAACGAAGGTGAAAAGGTTGTTATTCGTATTCTTGACTTTACCAAAAGCCTTACTGGTATGGAAAGTTTAGGATTCTCTCCTAAAAACTATAAACTAGTTGAAAAAATGATGGCTGTCCCTAATGGAATTATTTTAGTAACTGGAGCAACTGGTAGTGGTAAATCAACTACTACCTACTCTATGCTCCAAGCTTTAAATAAACAAGAAACTAATATTATTACAGTAGAAGACCCTATCGAAATGAATATTGAAGGAATTAATCAAGTTCAAGTTAATAGTGAAATAGGTCTTACTTTTGCAGCAGTATTACGTTCTATTTTGAGACAAGACCCTAATATTATATTAATTGGAGAAATTCGTGACTCTGAAACAGCTCAAATAGCAGTACGTGCTTCCATAACTGGGCACTTAGTATTATCAACTATCCATACCAACAATTCCCTTAGTACTATTGAAAGATTATTAGATATGGATGTAGAGAGATATCTATTGTCTAGTGCTTTAACAGGAATTATTTCGCAAAAACTAGTAAGGACTTTATGTCCATATTGTAAAAGAAAAAGACCAACTACCCCTTATGAGGAACATTTCTTTTTAAAAACTATCAAACAAGATATCAAAGAAGTATATGAACCAGTCGGATGTGAACATTGTAATCGTGGTTTTAAAGGAAGAACAGCTGTTCATGAAGTATTATACATTACCGATCATTTAAGAGATATGTTAAGTAATGCTAAGGTCACTAAAGACGATTTAAGACAATATGTCTATAACGGAGATACTACTAGCCTACTTCAAGATGCTTTGGAAAAAGTTGTTCTAGGGTACACTACTTTTGATGAAGTAATGCGTATGGTTGAAGTAGATGCTGATTTAGAAAAAAGTATTGAAGAAGAAACAGAAGATGATATTAAAAAACAGGAAATTATTATTAAGTATGTTAAAGAAGAAAATCCTGTTGAACAACCAAATCCTACTCCTCAAGAAAACAAAGAGGAAGATAACAAGAATGTACCTAGTGAAAATGAAAATAAACAAGAAGAAAACAAAAATGATAATATCGAACCAGATGTAGATAAGAAAGAAAACAAAGAAGACATTCAACCTCAGGATAAAGAACTTGAGATAATTGATGCTTATCAAAAAGAAATTGAAATAATAGATGCCTTCCAAGAAGAAATTGAAATAATCGATATGTTTGATGAATATGAATAATTATTAATAGAAGTAAGAATTGACTTACTTCTTTTTTATTATTTTCTAAAAAAATCTCTCCATTTGATTTGGAAAGATTTTTTATTATATTTTTATTAATTTATAAAAGTTTTTTGACCGATTAGCCTATTCGGAAAGCTGGAGATACACCGCCAGTATTATAGGCAGGATTGAAAGAATCACAGCCATCAGCTAACGGAGTGTAGAAAGTGGTATAATAAAGAGAAAAAGCCGTCCGCAACCACCAATAAGATGCACTGCCATTATATTTCTTGCTAGCCCCACTATAATTATCGGTATTTACATTATTCTGCTCATAATAATCTAGTTGGCGCGTTAAATCATAGGCTGAATCACGATCTATTTTATATGTTCCTTGCGCCCACACTTCATGTGATGCTAATAAATAAAGTTTATCTTTGGTTGTATAGTTTTCACTAACTCCAGGCTCATGTCCCGATATGACATTAGTATCTATTATTACCGCCTTTAAATCATCTGGTAAGGCATTATATATGGAATTAACATCATCTTCATCATTTAAATATTTTCTCATTTCACTTTTTTCCCAGCCACCTATATTTGTATTCTTTGAATTCATCACATGTCTTGTTATTATATCTTTAAACTCTACTACAAAACCACATGCTGTTTGGGAAAAGTTTTCTGTATCTTGACAAGCAGTTGGGGTTGATTTATTGGCTATACGTAATGTAAATGTGCCAAAACCTTCTAGAGTTACTTCTCTTGTGTCTCCTACTTTGTACGCATCTGAATTAACATTTTTGGCTATTGTCTCCCAACTATCTGTTGCAAATGATACAGCCTTTGGTATATCTCTTTCCTTTATATTACTCTTCTCTGTTATTATGACTGGGCGGATATATGCTGTTGTAGTGGGTGCACTACAACTACTAGAATCTAAACTTGCACTATTTAATCCTACACTATAACTCATAAAGCCACTACTACATTTTGTCATTCCCCATATACTTCCATCATTTCCAGCATTTCCTGTACTATAATGTTTTGAATATAAAGCATTATATTCATCGGTTGTTAATAGTCTTGCTTTAGTATTAATTGTTGTTCCTCCTGCTGTATTTAATGCTGCCTTGGCCTTTGGTAAATAAGTATTATCTATAAAATATCCTATATTTCCACTAGTAAGTGTATCATATTCAGTGGCTCCACTTCCAAAAGCTACTTTATATGCTTTTGTTGAATCTGTTGTATATTCTCCGCTACTTGTTAGTAGGGCTTTACTTAATAATGTTACTAAGCCCTCATCTTTACCACTAGCTTTAGTTACTATCCATTTACTTCCATCTAATAATGTTACTTCATCTCCTACTTTATATTCTTCATATGAAGTTGGTACTGGACTTGGGTTATTTGAAGTATTTGGTTCATTCTCTAAATATACAAAGGTTAACATAACACTTTTCTTTGTGTTTTCTATATTGGTTACGCCACTGGCATAATTTATTGTTACTGTTACGGTGTTACTCTCTCCTGGGTTAAGTTGTGTCCCTTCACTTACTCCTGTATAACTATACGTTATTAATTTATTATCATCTTCTATTACTTCTACATTTCCTAATTTGGCTTTTAAATTTCCTTGGTTCTCTAATACAATGGTACATGTTATCTTTGATGATGAATCTCCTAATGTCCCATTTATTACAGCTGTATTAGATATAAAGTTAGTTGAATCTACTTTAGCTGTTCCTGTAGTTGTACAATTCATACTCTTTATCTTTACTATCCAACTTCTATCAATTGTTGCTATACCATCTAAATCCATATGTTGTGATAATGCTGCATAGCCTAGACTCATTACAAATATTAAGACTATTATTGATGTTGTTATTATCCTTCTTTTATTTACTCCTCTTATTATTCTTTTCA
>CANQGH010000046.1 GCA_947601845.1 uncultured Bacilli bacterium
TATATAGTTTATTCTATATACCATTATACCCCCCCCCCCATCGGTTTTGGCAAGACCAAATTTTCCCTTTTTTAGCGTAAAAAAAAAGAGCCACACGCTCTTTAAACTTCTTGAATAACAGTAATAATCATAGGTCTACTTTCGGTTTCCTTATATAAGAACTTACCCAATTTATCTCGAACAGAGTTTTTAATAGCAGTATAATCCACTTTTTTAGTTTCTAACTCTATATTTTCCAAAATAACATCTAAACATATTTTTTGACTATTTTCTAATAACTCAGCACTTTCTCTTACATAAACAAAGCCTCTAGTTAAAATTTCAGGACCCGCTAAAACTTTCTTGGTATTACGATCTAATGTACAACTTACTATGACAAT
This sequence comes from uncultured Bacilli bacterium, assembly GCA_947601845.1. GTDB lineage: Bacteria > Bacillota_I > Bacilli_A > RF39 > UBA660 > RGIG3091. Next base: position 381 of record CANQGH010000046.1, read on the forward strand.
ACCACTATCTCCTAGCATCTCCCTATCCTTTAATACTAACTCCCCAATATCGCCTTGACTCTTACCATCAATTAAAATCTCATCGACTGGGATATGCTCAAATTCATCGGTTAATACTCCATCAACAAAAGTAGCAACATCACCATTTTGTTTTAAAATAATATTTTCTTTAGGAATGCCATATTTCTCTGCTAATTCAGCATTCATGACTTGATGGCGATACTCTCCTTTAACGGGAAAATAATATTTAGGATTCATTAAATTAATCATCAACATTAAATCCTCTTGTGAGGCATGATGTAATAAATGATTTTTAGCCGATAATGATACCGCATTAACATTTACTTTTGCTATCTCATCCATAATTAAAGCCATACGCTTTTCAATTCCTTCATAAGGTGGCTCTGTAATAAAAATAGTATCTGTATCTTTAAGTTTAATGTACTTATCAAATCCTTTTAAAATACGTTCCAAATTCATGAATGGTCGTTCTTTTTCATCAGATATTAATACTATGACATCTTTATCATTTAGATTAGACAAATCACCTATTTTACTTTTATCAAATTTAACATAACCTTTATCAATAGCTGATGTAATCATATTTTGTAAATATTTTCCCATGATAATAACTTGTCTTTTGGTCTTAGACACTTCATCTAATATTTCTTGTAATCTTGATATATGTGCTGGAAAAATAGTAGCAATAATCCTATTTTCATTCTTTTGTAATACTTGTCTTATAAAATCCCCTACACGATTATTAGGGCTAGTATGTCCTCTTCTTTCGGCATAAATTGATTCGCTAAGTAAACATAATACTCCTTGTTTACCAACATAGGCTAACTTCCCTATATCCATTTTATATGGCCCATCCATTGATGAATCGAAGACAAAGTCACCAGTATAAACAATAGCTCCATCTTTAGTATATAAAACATAACCCACTGCATCTGGAATAGAATGAGTCATACTAATAGGAAATACTGATAAATCTCCAAACACTAATTTAGAATGTGGTCTTATTTCCTTAATATTAGTAGCTTTAACATTGTTTTCTTCCAAATCACTATTTAAAATATCTAAAGTAAATTTCGTAGCATATACAGGTAAGTCAGGCATATCATATAAAATATCGGCAGTAGCTCCCATATTACTATCATGTCCATGAGTTAAAAATAATCCTTTTACTCTTTTCTTATTCTCTTTAATATATGTATAATCTGGTAAAATATAATCAACACCTAAAGTTTTATCTGTTCCATATTTAAGTCCCGCATCAAAAACAAAAATAGCATCATCAACTTCAACTACATACATATTTTTTCCGTTTTCATTTAGTCCACCTAGACTAAATATTTTAATTTTACTCAAAATAATCCTTCCTTTCCTTCTTCATAAGTAAATTAACTCGTTCATTATAACAAATTATTTATATTTTAGCAAGTTTATCTAAAGCATTTTTAGCTGCTTCTTGTTCTGATTCTTTCTTACTTGGAGCGCTACCTCGACCATAAATAATATCATCAATTTTAACTACTGTAGTAAAGGTTCTATTATGAGATGGTCCACTCTCACTTTCTAATTCATATATTAGACTTCTTTGTTCCGTTTGCACATATTCTTGTAAAACAGATTTATAATCATTAAAGAAAGTAATATTAGGATCTTTTATATAAGGAACAATAATATCTAAAAGGACCTTTTTTACTACATCAAATCCTAAATCTAAATATACTGCTCCCATAAAAGCTTCAAAAATATCGGCTACAATTACTTTCTTAAATCTACCGCCATCTTGTTCCTCACCATGTCCTACTTTAATATAATCACTAAAATGTAGATTAGTGGCATATTCATATAATGCATTCTCACATACATAACTAGCCCTAATCTTAGTCATATCCCCTTCTTTGAAATCCATATTACGATACAAATAATCACTAACAACTAATTCTAGTACAGCATCGCCTAAAAATTCTAATCTTTCATAATCCGCTTTTAAATGATTTTCATTAACATAAGAAGAATGTGAAAAGGCAACCTGATACAATCTCACATCATTAGGAATTATACCTAATTTTTTAAATAATTTGTCCATAATCTTCACCACTAACATTATAACAAAAATAAAAAATATAGTCTATCTTATTATTGATTAATAATAAATTTAATAGTAAAATATTCATATGGTGATGCTAAATGAAAAAAGTCTTGATATTTTTAATTAAACTATATCAAAGAACACCTTTAGCAAGCCATTCCTATTGTAAATTTATTCCTACTTGTTCTAATTATGGGATAGAAGCCATAAATACTTATGGCAGTATCAAAGGAAGTTATCTAACAATAAAAAGAATATTAAGGTGTAATCCTCTATCCAAGGGAGGATATGATCCTGTACCAATGAAGGAGAAATAAAAAATGAAGAAAAAAGTATTTATTATAATATTGATATTAATGTGTATCTTTACTACAGGATGTTTTAAACGTGATAATATGGAGGATATTAATATTATTACCACTTATTACCCAATTGAATTTATTACTAATAAGTTATATGGAGACAATTCAGTAGTTAGTTCTATTTATCCAGATGGTATTAATATTTATGAATATAAGTTAAATAATAAACAATTAAATGATTTAAGTAAACAAGATTTATTTATTTATTTAGGAATAACTGATGATAAAGACCTTGCGCTTAATTTAATTAATAGGAATAATGATTTATTAATTATTGACCCTACTTTTGGAATGGAAATGACTTATGGTATTGAAGAGTTATGGTTAAATCCATCTAATTTATTAATGATTAGTCAAAATATTAAAAATGGTCTACAAGAATATATCAATAGTGCTTATTTGAATAAAGAAATTGATAAAAATTATGAAGCGTTAAAAGTAGAATTATCTGAACTTGATGCGGAAATTAAATTAACGGCTGAGAATGCTACTAATAAGACTTTAGTTGTTAGCAATGATGTCTTTATGTTTTTAGAAAAATATGGATTTAAGATAATTTCTTTAGACCCTGATACTACTACGGAAAGAACTCTAGTTGATGTTCAAGATATGATTAATAATCAAACTATAAAATATGTCTTTTTATTAGAACATGACCAAGAAAATGAATATATTAAAGCTTTAGAGCAAAATACCAAAGCCGAGTTTTTAACCCTACAAGGTTTGACTAATTTGACTGATGAAGAAAGAAATAATCGTGAGGATTATATTAAACTTATGAATGAGAATTTAGAACTAATAAAAAGGGAAGCTTATAACAATTAGAAAGAGGATTATATGAAAAAAAGAGGTAAGATTTTAAATTGGTTTAGTAGATTAGTTGCTAATAAGCAAAGTACTAAAACAAATGTTACTTTAGTTGATAAAGTACCAGTATCAAAAGAAGAACATAAGAAAAAGTCTCCTCTTTTTTCTTTGGATGAAGAAAAAAAGACTACTTCCGTAATAACATCCATTGAACCAAAACAAGAAACTGAAAGTATAAGAAGTCTTCCTATTAAACCAAAAAAAGTAGCCATAGATACTAACCTAGGAATTGCCAAAAAAGAAAATAAGGAAAATGACGATGACAATAATATAAAATTGGTTAATAAAGATGAAGCTAAAGTAGCCGATAAAAAAGAAGATTCTTCCAAAGTAATTAATCGCAAAAACATTACCATTAATAATGATACTACCAAAGAAGAACATACCTCCCCTAGTCTTTCTAATGAAGATATTATTAAAAGTAATGTCTTAGATGAATTAGATAAAATGCTTAAAACTAGTTATTATGAAATTCAAAAAATAAAATATGATTTAGACCAATTAGAAAAGGAAGAAGATGAGATAATAATTCGTAAAGAGATAGATGATCTCATTTACAAATTACAAAAATTGATACAACGTTTTGAACAAATAAAAAAAGAATTTTTATCTAAAAATCCTAATGTCTTAGTGTATGATTTAAAAGAGGATTTATATATCAAAGAACTAATTGAAGAATACAAATTTTTATATAATAATGGCAGCATTACTAATACTGATATCTTACAAGCTAAACAGATTAGTGAATTTACACATATCATTGATGAAATTATTGATATTCAAAATAGATGTAGTAAACTAAATGATAATCTAGATGAAAAAAAGAAAAAAGATGTTAACCGCGATAAAGATTTTGATAACTTTACCAATGATAGCAAAGAAATAGATAAAATTAACGATTACATTAAATCATTTACCAATAACCAAGAACATATAATAAAAGAGTTAGAAGCAAAAATAGCTGAAAGTGCTGATATAACTAAAACAGTTACTTATAAAACAGAATTAGTAGTTAACTACTCCAAATTACTAAAAGCAACACTTCTTATGGCTACTACTCCTATTATCCCTCCTACTAGAGGTGGTAACCTTTTAAAAATAGGTATTATGGGAATAGCTATTGGCAATTTAGCTAACTTCGTTCATTTTAGAACCGAAGAAGATAAAACGATTGTTAAAGCAACATATGTCGACTATGAGCAAGCAGTGAGAAAAAATATTGATAAGGTTGGTGAAATGTCAGCAGTAATAGGTAAAGCCATAAATGATATCAAATATCTAAAAAAAGCTTTTGATAAAGATTTTGGTGAATATGCTAACCTCATTCCAGAATATAGTTCAATGTTAATCAAATTAAACGAGATTGAAAAAGATTTAATTGTTAAAGAACAGCTTGCCAAAGAATATAACGATAGATTAGATAAAGCTTTAGAAAAGAATAATATTAAAGTAAAAAAAATAGAAGAGGACTTCAATTAGTCTTTTTTTTCACACAAACTTCATAAATGCATGTATAATTATATTTGGTGATGTATGTGAAGTTGCTAATCGTTGATGATGAACAGTTAATTAGAGATGTTATTAAAGAATATGCTCTAAACGAAAAATTTGAAGTTTTAGAAGCGGAAAATGGCATTGATGCTTTAGAGAAAATTGATAAAAACAATATTGATGTTATTGTTCTCGATATAATGATGCCCAAGATGGATGGCTATACTTTCTTTAAAACTCTTAAAAAAGATTATAATATTCCTACTATTGTTTTATCAGCAAGAAGTGAAGAATACGATAAACTTTTAGGATTCGAATTAGGTATTGATGATTACCTTACTAAACCATTCTCCCCTAAAGAATTAATGGCTAGAATTAAAGCTATTATGAGGCGAGGCAACAGACAAGAGGATAAATTTTCATATGAAGACTTGGTGGTAGATTTTATGGGTCATACTATTACTATCGATAATAAAGAAGTAAATGTTACTCCTAAAGAATTTGAACTTCTTACTTACTTTATAAAAAATCAAAATGTTGCTATTTCAAGGGAAGCATTATTAAATAAACTATGGGGATATGATTATTTTGGTGATGATAGAACTATTGATACTCATATAAAAATGTTAAGAAATAATTTAGGAAAATATCGTAATCTCATTAAAACAGTTCGTAGTATAGGATATAAATTTGAAATTAAATCATAAATCTCTAACTGTAAAAATATGGCTTTTCTTAACATTATTTTCCATTATTATTATCGCTTTCCTATGGTTTTTCCAAGTAATATTTATTGATACTTATTATGAGTGGTACAAAACAAAAGAAATTAACGTCATGGCCAAAATAACTAAAAACAACTATAATAAAGATAATTTTGAATCTATATTAGATGAAATATATTATAAACGTGGCGTTTGTATAGAAATAGATAATATTGATGGTATTATCTACTCTACTAATAATATGTATCGTAGTTGCTTAGTAGAAAAAAATAACCCTCTAATTACTTATTACAAAAACCAGTTTATGACTGGCAACGAAAACAATATAACTTACAAAATAGTCAATTCTGCTTTAAAAAGTGAAACTTTAGTATATGGATTAAAACTTGATGATAATGTCTTTGCCTTTTTAAATACTTCGATTGATCCAATTGACTCAACCATTGTTATTTTAAAAAATCAATTAATGATTGTTACGGTTATTGTCTTACTACTAGCTCTTATCATTGGCGCCTATATTTCTAAAAAATTATCTAAACCTATTACAGCGTTAAATAAGTCCGCTAAAAAATTAGCTAATGGTGACTATACTGTTAGGTTTGATAATAATAGTAACATTGATGAAATTGATGAATTAGCTGATACGCTAAACTATACGAAAGAGCAATTGTCTAAAACAGATGAATTACGAAGAGAATTAATGGCTAATGTATCGCATGATTTAAAAACACCACTTACAATGATTAAAGCATATAGTGAGATGGTAAGAGATATTAGTTATAAGAGTAAGAAAAAGCGTGAAGAGCATCTTAATATTATTATTGAAGAAGTTGATCGCTTAAATTTATTAGTTAACGATATACTAGATTTATCAAGTATGCAATCTAACATTACTGTTTTAAATAGAGAAGATTTTGATTTAATTGAGTTAATTAGAACTATACTAAATAGATATAAAATATATACGATAACGGAACATTATATATTTAATTTTGAAACTAATAAAGATCAAATAATCATTCATGCTGATAAAAAGAAAATGGAACAAGTTATATATAATTTAATCAATAATGCGATTAATTATACAGGTGAAGACAACACTGTAACTGTTAGAGTTACAGATAATAAGAAAAACATCAAGGTAGAAATTATCGATACTGGTAAAGGTATTAGTGATGAAGATATAAGTCATATATGGGATAAATATTATAAAAGTGATAAGACTCATAAACGTAATAAAATTGGTACTGGTATTGGATTATCTATAGTAAAAAATATCTTTGTATTACATGATTATGAATATGGAGTTATATCAAAAAAGAACCAAGGATCTAATTTCTACTTCTATATCAAAAAAGATAATAAAAAAGAAACGCCGAACAAGTAAAGAAGGCGTTTCTTTCTTTTGTTTTTAATTAGTTTTTATGACATAAGGGGAACTACTTGTACCATTACCACTTGTTACTTCAACATTGGGTTTAAGATTTATGACGGGTCTAATTCCGTAATTGAGATTAACATACGCTGTATAAAAGTTACCGTTACTACCGACAGTCCAAAATAAAACTGCAACATAATTAGGGGTATAGGCATAGGGACTCATGGTCCAGTAATGGGCTCCTGTATATAGATAATAATTACTATTAGCTACACCATGTACTCCACCTGCGTAGACAACTTCATCATTAGTTATTAATCCTACTTTTTTGGTGGATCCTTTATTTCCTTTTTCATTACTTACAGTAAATAAATCTTGTGTTGGATTAGAACAAGCAAATTGGGGTTCTATAAGATTATTATTACGCAATCTAACTGCTGGTTTATATGTGGTGCCTACCATTCCATAACCTTTTCCTTCGTAGTCACTACTAGCTAAACTTCTGTCATTACAGAAACCAGTATCTGATATATAATCATCATAATCTTCGAATAAATGACTTTGATACCAATTTTCCAAATAAGTTTTAATATCAGAATCTACTTCATTTTTGTGGGCTTCTTCATAGGAATTTGAAAAATATCCTTCATGTATTTCACCACCTTGTAGTTTATAAATGTTACCATCTTTATTGGCTTGAGTTATTTTAATCATACGGGTACAGGTTGTACTTTGCGAAGTACAAGTATAATAATTATAATACTGTTCCGTATAATATCCATTTACTATATTTCCTGTTAAAGTATATACACCTGTACTTTCATTAAATGAATAACTTGTTGACATCTTCACTGTTCCCGAGGAGGTAGCCAATAACTCAACTCCACCATAATTACCTTTACCATCTTTATAAGTTGTTGGCCTACCATGCATATATCCAACAAAGGCATTATCTCCTGGCATAGAGTTAAAAGGACTTGTTCCTACTTGGGCATTACTTCCTGTGGCACTAGGACTGGTTCCTTGATATATAATTCTTATGCTTCCATCTTCATTTATTCTTATTATTCGCCAATAGTATCCTGCAAAGTAAACATAGTTATTCTTAACATCTCCTCTAAAATAGTAAGTTGTCTTTCCATCTTCTGTATTCTTATTAGTATAATATAAACCTTTACCATTGGTATCGCTATTTACTTTGGAAAAATCAATATTAGTATCACTCTGTGGTGTATTATCTTGTAATATCTTTCTAGATAGTCGAATTGGTGTTATATCAAAACCACTACTTGGTATATTATTTCCTAAGTCTTGAACATAAGTTACATCTAATGTTAATTTATTGTCGGTTAGGCTTGGTTGGGAAGTAATACTACTATCATAACTAATGGTAATATTAAAAGTAATTGTTGTACCTTTAGTTAATTTATCTCCTATCTTGATTCCATCTATCTTAAACTTAATCGCATCGCTTCCTAATTCACTGGATGCAATATTTTGAATAATGGCATCTAATGTTCCTTGATTAGCTACTGTTACTTT
>CANQGH010000047.1 GCA_947601845.1 uncultured Bacilli bacterium
TATTCTTTTTTTGTTATAGGACATTTTGTTTTGTAAACACTTTTTACAAATTAGGACATTTTGAATTATAAATCACAGCCTTTTCAACTATTGCCAATAATTACATAATAAAAGATTAGTACTTATTTTTACCAATCTTCTCAAGTGATCTTTTTATATCTTTTTCTTTTATCGACTCACGTTTATCAAAACTTTTTTTACCTTTACACAAACCAAGTAATATCTTCGCTTTATTGTTTTTGAAATACAATTTTAGTGGTATTAATGTATATCCCTCTAGTCTTATCTTGTCATATATTTTTAATATTTCATGTTTTTTTAGCAATAATTTTCGCGCGCGTGTCTCATCATGATTAAAAATATTTCCTTCCTTATAAGAATCAATAAACATATTTAAAATAAATACTTCACCTTTTCTTACAATGGCATAACTGTCATTAAAATTACAGGTGCCATTACGAATAGACTTTATCTCTGTTCCAGTTAAAACAATACCACATTCATACTCTTCTTCCACAAAATAATTATATCTTGCTTTTCTATTTAATATTTCCACTATTATCACATCCTTAAATAGGCATTTTTACTATTCGATTACTCCTTGCCGTAATAATACTCATATATTTATTATAATAGTTCTTGTATCCTGGTAATAACGAATTATTCAATTTATCAAATGAATAAACCTTAAAATTAGTCTTAGTATTGCCATTATTATAATATGTATATGTCAACATGGCACTTGGATCACTTATTACTATTTTATCATCATTTTTAGTAATTTCAACAGAAACCATTAACCCTACTTGCCTATCTAATCCCTCTTGACCAGATAAAAAATTACCTAATGAATATATAACTAAAGTATCGCCAATATATTCAATGGGTTCAACTACATGAGGATGAGTTCCAATAATAATATCAACCCCTAAACTAGATAAATATTTAGCTATTTCTTCTTGACTATTAATAATGCTGGTATTATATTCTTCACCCCAATGCATAGATACCAATAATAAATCAACTTTGTCTCTGACCTTAGCAATATCCTCTTTAACTTGATCTTCATTATAAACATTGACATAATAATTAGCAGTAGGTTTTATACCATTAGTAGTTGTCGTATAAGCAAGTAGAGCATACTTTATACCATTTACCTCTTTAATTACTACTTGATTTCTTTCCGCTTCGCTATTATAAGAACCACTTGTTAATACTTCTTTTTGTCTTTTCCAATAATTATTAGAGCTTATAACTGCTTTACTACCTTTATCTAAAGTATGATTATTAGCAAGACTAACCAAATTAAATCCCGCATCAATAAAAGCATCGCCTACTTCTTGTGGAGAATTAAAAGATGGATAACTAGATAAACCCAAACTAGTACCCCCTAAAACCGTTTCTTGATTATAAAAAGCTAGATCGTGACTACTTATATAATCTTTAACTGGACTTAACATTTTATAAAAATTATATTTTCCGTCTTCATAAGCATCATCATAAACACTACTATGAATAAGTGCGTCCCCTACCATGACTAAGGATACACTGTTCTTTTTAGGAGGTTCATTATTATTATTAAGAATTGGCTCTTTTTTTATAAGTTGTTTAATTGAAAGGCCAATTGATATAACAAGGAAAAGAATAATGATTGATAAAATTACCTTCATACTTTTTTTCAATTTTACCTTTTTTACTCTTTTCATATAATAAACACTCCTATAACTTCTTTATTATTTCAAAATCAATTGTTTTCTCATCTTTAGAGGCAGATTTTACTCTAACTTTGACCTTATCGCCTAAACGATATCTTATTTTATTACGTTCTCCAGTTAAAGTCTGGGAAACTTCATCATAAATATAATAATCGTCTAAGTCATTAACATGCGCAAGACCCTCAATTAAATTATCTAGTTGAATAAACATTCCGAAATTAGTAACGCCAGAGATAATACCATCATATTCTTCACCAATATGATCTTCCATATACTCGGCCATTTTCATATCTTCAACTTCACGCTCACACTCAACAGATTCTCTTTCTTTTAATGATGAATTGTCAGCTACATAGATTAACTTCTCTTCCCAATGTTTAATCGTATCACTAGACATATCATGATTAAATAAATATGTTCTAAGTAATCTATGAACAGTGGTATCAGGATATCTTCTAATTGGTGAAGTAAAATGCGTATAACATTTGCTAGCTAAACCATAATGTCCTAAATTTTGAGGTAAATATATAGCTTTCTGCATATTGCGTAACAAAAGACTAGATAATATTTGAAATCCTGGTTTATCTTTCAAGAAACCAATTAATTTTTGCATAGTTTTTGGACTTGTATCTTTAACATTACCCGTTACCGTATACCCTAAAGTCTGTAAGAAAGATAAATAATCACGAATTTTCTCCTCTTTTGGATATTCATGAATACGGTAAATAAAAGGTAAATCCATATAAAATATATGCGTAGCAACACATTCATTTGCTTGAATCATGAAATCTTCTATTAATTTTTCACCAGTTCCGCGCTCTCTTAACACAATATTAGTTGGATGACAATTTTCATCAACGATAATTTTAGCTTCATCAACATCAAAATCAAGACTTCCTCTTTCGACTTTCGCCTTTCTTATAATTCCTGACAATTCCTGCATTAGTTTTAATGTCTCAACATATGGTTCATAACCATCTGGAACAATACCTTTTTCTAAAATACTATTAACTTTTTTATAAGTCATTTGTATTCTTGAACGGATAACACTTGGAAATATTTCATAATTAACGGTTTTACCATGGTCATCAATTTCCATAACACAAGATATAGCCAAACGCTCAACATCAGGATTTAATGAACAAATACCATTAGATAACTTATGAGGCAACATTGGTATTACTCGATCAACTAAATAAACTGATGTACCACGCTCCATCGCCTCTTTATCTAAAGCACTACCTTCTTTAACATAGTAACTAACATCAGCAATATGTACTCCTAATTGATAATGACCATTTTCTAATTTTTCTACAGATATAGCATCATCTATATCCTTAGTATCATCACCATCAATAGTAAAAATTACTTCATTAGTTAAATCTTTTCTTCCTACCTTATCTTCTTCTGTTACCTCTTCTTTAATATCATCTAATTCCTTAATGGTCTCCTCATCAAACGTATCTTTAATATCATACTTACAAACTACAGATAATATATCTACACCTATATCATTCTTGTGTCCTAAAATTCTAATTACTTCCCCCTTAAACTTATTGTTGCTAACTTGAGAAGTAATTTTAACTATGACTTTATGACCATCAACAGCCCCTTTATTCTTCCCTTTAGGAATCTCAATATGCATTTTTAATTTATTATCATCAGGAATTAAGTAACCCCTATCTCTTTTAAAATAAATTTCCCCAACTACTGTGGATAAATCTCTTTTAACGACTCTAACAATTCGCCCTTCAACTCGACCATCAGGTTTATTACTAGTAATTTCTACTAAAACCGTATCTCCATCAATAGCTCCATTCATATTATCCATACTAACAAATATATCTTCTTCTTGGTTCGAAATATCAACAAATCCGAAACCTTTTTTATTAGTACGCATAATCCCTTTTCTTAAATTACTACTCTCAAATAACATGTATTTATCTTTATTAGAATGATATATTTCTACATCTTCTTCTAACTCACGTAATGCCTTAATTAATTCTTCCGTATCTTCTACCGTTTTTATATTCAAAGCTGAATCAATTTCTTCAAAAGAAAGAGCACGATTATATTGTTTTAAAATATCTAATACTTTATCCTTCATTATATTCACCATAATCATTATACAATAAAAAAAAGACTATTCCTAGTCTTCTATACAAATTCCATTATTAAACTTACTAAAAAGAATATCAATCCTAATGTCATAGTAATTCTACTAATTAGTAATTCGACACCACGTTCTTTTCTTTGACTAAAAAGATCTGAGTTACCACCAGATATAATTTGTGATGCTCCTTCTGCTTTATTACTTTGTAACAAAACAATAGCAATTAGTAATAATGATACAATTATTAAGAATATCTGCATACCAATTCCTCCGTTTTCTAAGAAGTATTTTAACATATATATATTTAAAATGCAATAAAATAAACGATTATTATTATGACAGCACTAATGTTTAAAAATGGAAAAATATTTAAGCAGGTGCCCATTAAAAAGAGCTCAGTTATTTAACTTGCTCTTCAATTCTTAATAAACGGTTATATTTAGCAATTCTTTCACTTCTAGAAATAGAACCTGTTTTAATTTGTCCTAAATTAAGTCCCACAGCTAAGTCAGCAATAGTTGTATCTTCGGTTTCACCTGAACGATGTGAAATAATAGTATTATAGCCATGACTTCTAGCTAACTCAATTGTTTTAATTGTTTCACTAACTGTTCCCACTTGATTCAATTTAATTAAAATAGCATTACAAGCACCTTTATCAATTCCTTCTTGTAAGTATTTACTGTTAGTTACAAATAAATCATCCCCAACAATTTGAACTTTATTACCTACTAAACTTGTAAATTGACTAAATCCATCCCAATCATTTTGGTCAAATGGATCTTCTATTGATATAATAGGGTACTTTTCAATTAATTCTAAATAATATTTTATTAACAATTCTGTGGATAAAATTTTACCTTCGCCTTTTAAATTATAATTACCATTTTCATAAAATTCACTAGCGGCCACATCTAAACCTATTGATACATCAACACCAGGTGTATATCCAGCTTTAGTGATAGCCTCCATAATTAAGTCTAACCCCTCTTTATTAGTCGCTAAGTTAGGAGCAAAACCGCCCTCATCACCAACACTAGTTGCAAGACCTTTATTTTTTAGAATTCCTTTTAGAGTATGGAAGACCTCAGCTGCTATACGCATTACTTCTTTAAATGATGATGCTTGAGGAATAATCATGTATTCTTGAAAATCTAGATTATTATCTGCATGAGCACCACCATTTAAAATATTCATCATTGGTCTAGGCAAAGTCGTTCCATTACCAACATATTGATATAATTCTTTATTTGATGCTTTAGCTGCTGCTCTTAGGCAAGCCATAGAAACTCCCAATATGGCGTTAGCACCTAATTTACTTTTATTGGCAGTTCCATCTAATTCCAACATGATATCATCTATTTTTTGTTGTTCCAAAACATTTTGATTAATCAATGCATCTCTTATCACTGTATTTACATTATTAACAGCCTTTAATACACCTTTTCCTAAATACCTGTGATCACCATCCCTTAATTCCAAAGCTTCTCTTTCACCAGTTGATGCCCCAGAAGGAACAATAGCTGCTTCCTTGATTCCATTTTCTAATTCTACTTCTACCTCTACGGTTGGATTACCTCTAGAGTCTAATACTTCTCTTGCTTTAATATTACTTATTTTCATTATTTTCTCCTCCTAATTTATTAATACATTCCTTATATTCACAACCTCTATCCTCAAAACATTTATATTGATCCCAAGATGCTGAAGCTGGACTTAAAAGAATAATATCTCCTTTCTCTGAATTTCGGTAAGCCTCATCTACTGCTTCGCGTAAAGTGTCAGTTACAATTACTTCAATCATTAAATCATTGGCAAACTTTTCAATCCTAGCTTTATTCTCACCGTAACAAACGACCATCTTTACATGAAGCATATAATCCTTTAACAGATAAAAATCTTGACCTCTTTCCATTCCCCCCAATAATAGTATAATAGGTTTATCAAAAGAAGACAAGGCAATTTGTGTCGATTTAATATTAGTTGCCTTAGAATCATTATAAAAAATTCTTCCCGCAACTTCTTTAACATATTCTAAACGATGTTCCACCCCAATAAAATCTTGCAAAACCTTGACAATACTACTATTATCAATTCCTAGTTCTTTAGCAACCATAATACTAGCCATAATATTTTCATAATTATGCATACCTACTAATTTAATATCATTGAGTTTGATAATTTCTTCATCATAATAAAATATAGCATCATCTTTAATATAACAGCCATTAATAATATTCTTGCTAGAAAAGTATTTTACGGTTGACTTAACATCTTTAGTGACATTAATTACATCATCATTTTCAATATTTAAAACAGCTATATCATCCTTAGTTTGATTTTGAAATATCTTGACTTTTACTCTTTTATAATTATCATAACTTTTTAAAAAATCAATATGTGCTTCTGATAAATTAGTCATTACGGCAATATGAGGTTTAAACTCTTTTACATTTTCTAATTGCTGACATGATATTTCCATAACCACAATATCATCTTTCTGAATTTTTTCTAAGAAACTACAAAGAGGATACCCAATATTACCCGTTAAATGAACCCTTTTACCAGATTCTTTAATCATTTCGTATATCAAAGAAGTAGTAGTGGTTTTACCATTTGTACCAGTAATAGCAATTAAAGTTACATCTTTTGGCATTAATCTATATGCCATTTCTACTTCATTAATAACTTCTATTCCTAACTCTTTAGCCTTTAAAACATATTTATGATCAATTGGGATACCAGGATTTTTTATCAAATACTTAAAAGTATCATCTAGTAAATCATCTGGATGACTTCCTAAAATTATTTCTACACCTAGGTCTTTTAACTCTTTTATTTTTTCTAAATCTTGTTCAGTTTGAAGGTCATTTAAAACTATTTGATTACCTCTTTTGGCTAATAACTTAGATGCTTCATAGCCACTTCTAGCCATGCCTAAAATAAAAATTTTTTCCTTTTCAAACATATATATTCACCTATTATAATTATACTATTAATATATTTTTTCTAGTATATTATTTCCAAATATCAAGAGTTATGATATAATTCTACTGTATAAGGAGGGGTGGCAATGCATATTATAAAACTTACTGAATATGAATTTGATAATTATTCGAAAACACATCAATATCATAGTTATTATCAAACATCAGCATATGCTACAGTAATGGACCATTCAGCATTAAAACCATTATACTTGGGATTTTATGATGAAGATAAATTAGTTGGAGCCACTCTTATTCTTTCAAAACCAGTCATTATGGGATTTAAATACGGTTATGCCCCAAGAGGAATATTAGTCGATTATACTAATTATTTTCAAATTATTGAAATAACTAAAGAATTAAAGAATTACTTATTTAAAGATCGCTATGTTTTATTAAAAATAGACCCGCTTTTAGTAATTAATAAATATGATAAAAATAATAAATTAATATACACTTATGAGCATAAAGACAATATAATGGAAACATTAAAGGAAGCTGGTTTTCATTATTGTGGCGCTAGCAAATCATTTGAATCAGTTAAACCTAGATGGATAGCTTGCCTAAATTTAGATAATTCCTTACAAGATATATTCAAAAATTTTAAAAAACCTATTAGAAACAAAATAAAAAAAGCTACTAAATTTGGCGTAGAAATTACCAAAGATAATCATGCTTTAGAGCAAATATACCCATTTATTTCTAAAGATGGCATCTATTCTAAAGAATATTATCAAACCTTTATGAACTCGTTTCAAAATAATATTGACATATATGTTGCTAAATTAAATACTGAAAAATATGTTGATAGCAGTAGATTATTTTATGAAAAGGAAATGGAATATAATGATTATCTAAATAATATTATTTCTAGAGATGGTTATAAAGGTAAAAATATGAAAGATATTTTAACCAAAAAAATGGAATCTGATAAATTACTCATTACATATAAAAATTATATGGTTGAATCTATTGATTTATTAAAACAATATCCGGAAGGAATTATTATTGCTGGGGCAATTGTAATTAAAGATAATGCTACTTTACGCTTATTAATAGATGGTTATAACCATGAATATGGAAAATTATGCCCACTATATTTATTAAAATGGGAAATTATTAAAGAATATTGTCAATCATCTTTTAAAGATTTTGACATGAATGCCATTACTTCTAATGAAATAGAAAATAACCCATATAAAGGATTGAATGATGTGAAATATGGATTTGGAACTATTGGCTATGAATATATTGGTGAATTTAATTTAATTGTTAATAATCCAATGTATGCTTTATATAAAAGTATTATGACTAACGATTCAATTAAAGATATTAAAAAATAAAACCTTTTACAGGTTTTATTTCAGACTGTTGACAAAGTAAAATTTGAAAACAGTCTTTTTATTTAGATAAAAATATATTATAATAAGAATGTAAGGT
>CANQGH010000048.1 GCA_947601845.1 uncultured Bacilli bacterium
AAATCTTTCTTATTCATATTATCGCCTCCCTTCATCTAGAAGTTTGGCAATCACCCAACTATTGAATGTTCCTAAAAGCAATTTACTATAGGTTAACGATAATATCAATTAAATATACATATTTTTACATTACCAATTTATACCAATACAATAAGTCAATAAAAATTTTAAAAAAATATTGTTTATTGTCTAGATAAAGTCTAACGAAATCATGATATAATATTTAGTAAGGAGGTTATATTTTGGAAAGTTTAAAAGAACAATATGAACAAATATCAGCTGAAAAAGATGAAATTATTAAAAAAATAGCTAATCTAACCAATAGTGATATAGTAAAAGAATATCTTTATTTATGTGATAAATGTGATGAATTAACTAAACAGCAAAAAAAATTATATAGGGCTTTAAAAAATTATGAATATGCATCATGTAATCATATCTGGATTACTACACAACATAAGTATGATAGTTCAGAAGGTCGTAGTTATCGTTATCGTGGCTGTATAAAATGTGGCCTTGACGAAAGAGTTTGTCAACATAAACATCTTTACTTATCTTTTGCCAATCAAATTGAGTATAGTTTTATAATGACTAACCCTATAAATCATGGAATTGATACTAATTTATCGTGTGATTTAGAACTAGCTAAAGCTATATATTCAAAAATAAAAGAAGCTCATCCTGATATAGATGATGAAACTGCTAGAAAATATTTTGAAATTGCACTTGATGATATAAGAAATATAAAAGTAAATGATGAAAGAAAAACAAGTAGAGCCAAAAGATTATCTTTAAATCCTAAATTTAAAAATTGGATGTAATTGTACATCATAAATAAAAAATTTCTTAATTTCACTTGGAATAAACTACAAAAGGCAACCTTCACATAGAAAGTTGCCTTTTCTTTTATATATTCTCTTCTCTTATTGCATCGATTATATTTTCACGTTTTATCTTACTAGTTGCATACATCATTGTCATGAACGTAATAGCAAATACACCTAAGATACATATAATTAAAGGTTTTACTATTATATACATTTTAAAATCTACTATATTACTAAATGCTCTTAACAATAAATACATTACTACAAAAGAAATAGGTAAACCAATTATTAAAGCCTTTAGGCCATATAATAAACTCTCATATCTTATCATTTTATTAAATTCTTTAGGTGATAAACCAATACTTCGTAAAACTGAAAATTCTTTTCTTCTTAAAGCGATGGATGTATTAATTGTATTAAAGACACTAGTTACGCCGATTAAAGTAACTAAAGAAATGAAGCCATACAATAAAATGCCTATAAAGAGGATAGTATTTCTTTCTTCTTGTTCATCAATAGTAGCATTATATAAAGTTACACCACTATCATTATCATATTCTTTAATATCTAAAGCTTTTATAATGTCTTGTTCTGCTTTAATACTATCATTAGCTTTAATAAAAACATGAGGTATTACTTCTTGATAATATTCACCTTGATAAGTAACTTTAGGGAATAAATTTTCTATTTTAGAATACATTGTCTCTGAAATAATAAAATCATGTGTAATACTAGTAGTAGGTGCCCTATCTACATAAGTAACTGGTAATGTTACTTTGTTATCTTGGTATTTATCCTCCTCTACTACGATGGTTCGATATTCATAACTTCTAAAAGTAAAGGTTAAAGTATCATACGAAGGATCATACCAATTACCTTCATGTACTTTAGATGTTCTTCGATCACGATAATTATATTTGTTAGGGAATATTAATCTTATTTCACTACCATCATATTTTTTAGGATCTAATTTTAACTCTTTAATATAGCTCATATATTCTTCATCATTTAATATAATAAATCCCCAACTATTTTCACGATATGTTTCTTCATTTTCATTAATATCAACCGAATTTAAATACTTATAATAATCTTTGCTAAAATGGTCTTCATTAATAATAGCTCTTATTGACATATGAGTATCAATATCATTAGAGAATAAATTGCGATAATAGTAGGAATTAATCTTATCAATTGAACTAACTTCTTTTAATTTAGAGATTACTTCCTTATATTTGCTATCATCCGTTTCTTTACAATTATAATCAAAATTAATAGAAATATCATAATCGGAAACTTGATATAAATCATTAGTACTACGCATACCGTATTCTAAAAAAGCACTAAAAGATAAGAATAGCACAATACTTACAACTAAACTTAATACTGTAATACGATATTTTTTCTTATTTCGCTTCATATTTTTTAGTGCTAATTCCCCTTCTATACCAAATATTTTTCTAGTAAGAGAACCTGTTTTAACACTTTTACCTTTTATTTTAATATCATCATTTAGTCTGATTGCTTCAATTGGCGAAATCTTACTTGCTCTTTTGGCTGGAATAAATGCGGAAATAATAATGGTTAAGGCCATATAAATAACCGGTATAATTATATATTTAGGTATGACTATTAAAGCAATTTTAGGATCCATTAATGGGAATAGTGCATTCATAATTTTTACTACTACCCAAATACCCAAAATACCAAATAATACACCTATAGGTATACCTATTATGGAAACAATAAAAGCTTCATAAAAAATAGTTTTTCTTAATTGTTTCCTAGTAGCACCAATACTAGAGAATAATCCAAATTGTTTTTTCCTTTCCATTACCGAAATAGCGAAAGAATTATATATAACAATCGCACATCCTACCATAATTAGAGTTAAAACAATGATAACAACACTAATAACAGTATTATTAATTGATTCATAATTTGATTCACCATAGTACGCTAAAAGAGAATTATTATAGTCAACATTTGGATAATAGTAATCTCCAAAATCATCTTCTTCTCTTTCAATCCCCATTGCATCCAAAATCTTTTCCGTTTTATTAACAACATTAGATACTTTTTTATAAGTTATAAAAATATTAACATTATCTTCTATTTCATCTTGATGAGTAATAATAGTATAACCAGAACATGAATAAGGTTCATCATTTCTTCTTGCCATTATACCTACTATTGTATATTCTTTTTGATATTTAGGTATAAACTCTTCTTCTTCACTAAAAAGTGTAAATTGGTTTAATACCTCATCATCTAAATACCTAGTACCTATTTCTAAATTTAGTTTATCTCCTATTTTTAATTTAACTCCACCATTACTAATTATATGGGCACTAATAACTACTTCATCACTATTTTTAGGTAATCTTCCTTCTAATAAATCACTTGTTTTAAGATAATTATCATCGCCACTTTTTATATAAAAATATGGTTTATAAGCATTTTGACTACCCTCTAATAAAGCGTACCCTAGTTCGCTATACTGGTAATATTCTAAAATATCCGTATTATTTTTAATGTATTTAAGATTACTAGGACTAACATCTTTTATTTCGACATGATAACTACCTACATTACTTATAGTTTTATTAATCATATAACCAATAAAAGTTGATGCAATAGTACCAATTCCTACCATTAAAGCGGTCGATAATATAATACCAATAATAGTTACAATGGTACGTTTTTTATTCATAGTTAAATGTTTGATAGTTAATTTGTTTAAGATATTCATACTATGCTACCTTCTCATCACTAATTATTTTTCCATCATCAATAGTAATAATACGGGAAGCATTTAAAGCTAAGTTATGATCATGAGTAATCATAATAATAGTTTGATTATATTTTTTATTAGATATTTTTAATAATTCAACAATTTCTTGACCTGATTTAGAATCTAGGTTACCAGTTGGTTCATCAGCTAATAAAAGTGATGGATGGTTCATTAAGGCTCTAGCTATAGATACTCTTTGTTGTTGCCCTCCTGATAATTCATTAGGTAAGTGATTAGTTCTTTCATCTAAATCTAAAGTTTCAATTAACTCATCTAAATAATCTTCATCTACTTTTTTATCATCTAACAAAATAGGTAATGTAATATTTTCTTTAACATTAAGAATAGGAATTAAATTATAAAATTGATAAATAAGTCCTACCTGTCTTCTTCGAAAGACGGCCAAACTTTCTTCATTAAGATTATAAACATCTTCCCCTTCTACATAAACTTTACCGCTAGTTGGGCGATCTACTCCTCCTAAAATATGTAAAAGTGTACTTTTCCCACTGCCACTAGCGCCAACTACAGCTACAAACTCCCCACGTTCTACGGAAAAACTAACATCATCTAATGCTTTAACTAAAGTTTCTCCCTTACCGTAATATTTGCTCAAGTGTTCTACTTTTAAAATTTCCATTTTTTTCACCTCACATAAATGATTGTACTAAATCTTTATTACAATAAAGTGACAAAAACGATTACAATTTAGTCATTAAATAATATTTTTATAAAACTTAATTATAAAAGTTGTCCCTACGCCTACTTTACTTTCTACGGTAATATCTCCTAATTGCTCCTTGATAATGCGCTTGGTCATATTAAGTCCAATACCAATACTATTAGAATTACTGTCAACTTTATAAAATCTATCAAAAATATAAGGAAGATTACAACTGGCAATACCACACCCCGTATCGGCAATACAAATTTCGGTATATAAAGGATTAGTTTTACTTGTTATCGTTATACTACCATTGTTTGAAGTATGTTCATAAGCATTTTTTATAATGTTAACAATAGCCTCTTTAGTCCAATTAAAGTCTACTTTAATTACTAAATCTTTAGGAACTAAATTGTTAATATTTATTTCTTTTAATTCTAAGTTAACCCTAATGGGATCAATTGCTTTTTCAATTAAATTATTAACATTAACATTCTCTTTTAATAAAGTAACACTACCACTTTCTAACCTTGATAACTTTAATAATGATGTAACTAACCATTCAATTCTCTCTAATTGTTCCTTATTCTTACTTAAAAAATTATGTTTTTTCTCACTATCCATGTCACTTTCTAATAAGTCATTAATAACATACATGCTAGTAAGAGGAGTCCTTAACTGATGCGAAATATCTGATAATGTTTCTTCTAAATATTTTTTATCTTTCATCGATAAATCACGTTGTTCTTTTAGTTCCGTGATAACTTTATATACATCATTACTTAAACTACTAATATAACCTTCTTCATATTCTTTAATATTAATACTATAATCATTATTTAATACTCTATTAATAGATGTTGATATTTTAGATAACTCTGTATTTTCTTTTTTTATATAAGTGATAAAAAGAACAATAGCCATTATAATTGATAACAAAATAATACTACAATTACTTACTATAAGAAATATTTTAAATTCTTTTAATTCATAAATATAATTATCTCCTATTCCATATTGAGTAATTAAATCATTATTAGTATCATCGCCAGTTAATAATGATTCTATTATTTCTTCTTCTAGTTCAGGATGTTTTTTAATAATTTGATTAATAATTTTGTTATTACTTTTAACTAAAATATGACTATATGACTTAAATATTAAAAAGCTCGATATAATACTTATAATGATAATAATAATTAGTATGATTAATGATTTTAAGAAAAATTTTTGAACATTTTTGTTTTTAAGCATCTCTATCACCTAATTTATAACCAATACCTCTTACGGTAATAATGATTTTTGGATTAGAAGGATCATCTTCTATTTTTTCTCTAATTCTTTTAATATAAACAGTAAGAGCATTATCGGTTACATATTCTTCCGCTACATCCCAAACATCAGCTAACATTTTTTCTCTAGTAAATACAACATTGGGATTAAGAGCAAAACTTAATAAAATTTTATATTCTAAAGCGGTTAACATAACATCTTTGCCATCTTTTAAAACTTTAGCTTGATTTAAATCAATTGTAATATTATTAATTTTAATAACATTAGTTTTATTGTTCACTCTTCTTAAAACCGTTTTTATGCGTGAAAGTAATTCTCTTGCTTTAAATGGTTTCGTAATATAATCATCAGCACCCATATCTAATCCTCTTACAATAGATACTTCTAAATCACTAGCCGTTAAAAAGATAATGGGAATATTGCTAATTGCTTTTAACTTGGGAAACAAGTCAAAACCATTAATATCCGGTAAATTAATATCCAATAAAATAATAGTGGTATCAATATTCTTATGTAGTACATCGATAGCATTAGAACCATCTTTAGCACTTACAACCTCGTAATTTTCCTGTTCTAAGTAAAATTGTAATCCTTCTCGAATAGATCTATCATCTTCAATAATTAAAACTTTATCCATAAAACCACCTAATATCATTATACATGATAAATGAAGGTTATTTTATAACAAATTTGTCATAAACTAATTAATCATAACGAAAACCAAATAAAAAATATTTTTGGCACTAGTGTTAGATTATTACCAATAAAAAATAAATACAAAGAATGATACTTGTATTTATTTTGTCCCATTATTTTTAGATTTTATAAGAATTTTTAGTTAATACTAAAATCTTTTATATCTTTAGCCTGATTATTTAATACTTCTTCTTGTAATAAAGCCCTATTATATATTCTTACTCGATAAATTTTACCATTAAAATATTCACTTTTGCTATAGTTAGATGAAAATGTATAACAACCAATAGCCATTCTTTTATTAACCGTTGGATATACTATTGATTCTGGTATTGTTTGGGTCTGACAGGTACCATTTAGACACATTATAGATTTGCTACCATCATAAGTTATGGAAGCTGTATATATTTTATTTGTCGATAATTTAATAGAATCGTAAAATAGCCAATGACCAGAAGATGCATATATACCTAAAGATAAATTATTTGCATGAGTCATAAGAGCATAACCAGCAGCATTATCAAAATTACTAACAATGTCTTGATTTTTACCAGTCGAATCATTATTCATAAATACGGCTTCCAAAGTAAAGTGAGGATAAACAACATCGTTTAGTAAAATGCAGTCATTACCATCAAATGAATAGTAATTACTTCCCAATGTTGCCCCACTTACTGTTCCATGGTTACTAAATGGTCCCAAATCATCCCAGGTAGTAGCATTAGCTTTAGTTACTACATCATAATAACCCATTAAACCATTGCTTACTATACCATATTGATTAGTTATGATTGTTGGTTCAGCTGTTATACTCTGACCAACATATTGGACATATGTTATATCTAATGTTAGGGTGTTACTTATTAAATCAGGTTGGGTAGTAACATTTTCATTATATCCTATCTCCACAGTGAAAGTAGTTGTTTTAGTTGCTAGTAAAGTATCACCTTTTTTAATACCTAACACTTCGAAATAAATGGCTCCACTCCCTTTTTCATTAGCACTAATATTATTTATAATAGCATCAAGTGTCCCTTTATTTTCTAGTGTTACTTCATATATTATTTTATCACCAGGAGATTGAAAACTAACATTAAAAGTAGCAGTTGTCCCTGTAGCCTGAGGGGAAGATACTTCTTGTACTCCGCCTACTTTGCTTTTGGTTTTTATTTGAGTAAACTCAATACTCCATTTCGATACAATATTAGCCGTACCATTTATCTTTAAATTAGAGCTAAAAGCAGCATACCCTATTACCATTACCAACACTAAGACACTTAGTGTTACTATTATTATTTTTTTATTCACTCTTACCATCTCCGTATATAGTTTCTTCTATATACCATTATACCCCCCCCCCCATCGGTTTTTGCAAGTATAAATTAACAATTTGACAAAATAAAAATAACTCTTCAATAACTCCCATAATATCATTGGGTTGTAATGTTGGATGGATTAAAAAAAATTTAACCTATATCAAAAGCCAAAATCTATAATTATTGAAAAAGTCAAAAAAAATAAAATAACCCTTAATTAGGGGTTATTTAAATATTATAATAATCATATAAAGTTTTTATCTTTTCCCATAAATAATACCCTTATAAAAATTATAACATTTAAATAATGTTAAGCAAATATCTTATTGATTTATACTACTCTATTATTATTAAAACAAAAATAGCAACATGCTATAATATTACCAAGAATGCTATGTAAGAGGTGATTAAATCCCGAGTTTCGCACTTCATAAATAAAAAAAGTTTAATTTTTTATTGAAATTAGGCTTTTCTTTTTAAATAAAATGTG
>CANQGH010000049.1 GCA_947601845.1 uncultured Bacilli bacterium
ATTAAAGATATCCTTTCTAAATTCACTCTCGACTATACTATTATATAACTAGCACCCAAAATTTACAACATAGCGAATATTTTAAGAATTATTGACATTTTAAATATACTTAGTGTATAATAACCGCATATAAACAAGGGATTTTTATCTTGTATATTTACTTTTAAAAATATATTTGGTATAATTTTCTTGTGGAATAGATATAATAATATTGTAGATATTGTTATATCTACATCTTGGTCTGTTGAATTAATTCATCGGATCAAACCCGTGTTGGCGCCAAGCGCCGCTTAAAAAGGCAACCTTTATGGTTGCTTTTTTAATGTTTAAAATCTCTTTTTATCAAGTTCTTTTAAAATTTTTCTAATTTCATCTAAATTAAAGAAATATTTTTCACTTTTTGTAAAAGACATTTTATTTTTATATTTATAATCATATTTATCAATATAAGTAAGCATATCTGAAACTTGAAATAATCTTTTCTCTTTGTGATCAAATTCAATTCTATGTTCAAAGCCTTCATATCTTGAAAATATGGCATCTAAAATAGTACCTAATACTTCTTGACCATTATCATAATATATTACTATACTATTAAACTTATTAAAATATTTTTCATGTTCTTTAACCATATTATTAATTTCTATCGACAATTTTTGTCTTAATATTCTTGCATTATCAGTATATTTTTTGTCTATAATTATTGTTGCATATTTTACAGATATTCTTCTGGAAAATTGATATATTGAATTAAATATACTTTTTCTTTTATCTATAGGGAATCTAGAATAATCGCCTCTTTTCATTATTAAGTCGGCCATATGAATCATATCCGTATATCCAATTCTTTCTAACCTAGTATTTAGTTTATTTAATTCAGGAATAATATCATCATTTTGTTCATGAAAAGTAAATGAAACACCATATAACTCTGATGCTCCATTACCAAATCCAAATTCACCTGTTTCATCTACAAATATGTTTAACCTTTTCATGATATTCACCACACATATACTAATTATATACTAGTTTCCTATTTAGTTAATAGATATAAACATAAAAATAGCTTTTATTCCGTCAATATACACTATTCTAAGCATTTTATATATTAAATTGATTAATTATTTTGATTAAATATAGCTGCCTAAATACCCAATTAAATGTAACAATGGTAAGTGAACTTTTCACCTCGCATTATTCTATGACATCAGCACAATTATGTGTTACAAACCAATATATTTTAGAAAAAACAGTGATTGAAACACTGTTTTTTATAATTTATATTTAACGTGTCATATTAGCCTTTCTTTTAATTAATTTAGAATGAACAACAATTCTTCCTCCATGATTATCTTGACAAGTAGACAAAGTAAGAATTTTATCATCTATATCAACTTCAGTATCAATTGGTGCCGTATTTCTACTTTTCATAGTATCCAACCATATTTGCTTTTTATTATTGCTACTAAAGTTTGGCGTTATATAATAGCTCTCGCTTTCAATAGTATACATAGAAAAAATTTGAAATACCATACTTTCTTTTGGCGTCGATAAATAAATGACATAATTATCCAAATCATTTTGCCAATAAGCAGACAACATATTTTTTAATGACCCAAACATCGTTCCATCTAATCTCGCATGTCCATAAATAGTTGTATTATCGCCCAAATTATTTATATCACTTCGATAATCCATAAAAATCCACCCAGCATCATTTTTCTCCTTATCAAAAGAATGCTTTAAATAATAATCGTTATTGGTTGTCTGAACAACTGGATAATTAATATTGGTATTTCTAATATGAATAAAAGCAACTGTATCCGAATTTTTTAATAAAAATGGAGAAAAACTTACTTCATAAAAAGGGAAATTAACATAATAGTAATAATTACTACCTTTATTAATGGGAGGGTTAACAATTTCTCCTTGTTCATTGCTACTATTTACATTAAGATTTTTTTCTATTTCTTTATTAATTTGTCGAATTTGGTAATTATCGTAACACCATTTAAATATAGTATATAGTGAGAAGATGATAAGAATAAGGCACATTATAGCTAATACCCATCTTAATCGCATCCCTTTACCATTTTTCTTTTTTCCCACTACTTGTGTCTTAAAATAATCTTCAATAGTCATATATTTTTTCACTTGCATTCACCTCAGTTATAAAATAATGGCTAAATTATTATTATGAAAAAAGGAGTCGATTTATGAAAAAATGCATATTTTTTTCTCTTATTACGCTGATGATACTCTCAATAATACCTACAGTCTTTGCTGCTCAACAATATGGCAAAGTAACCGACATTACTTCCAAAGCCGGTGATTCACTTTCATCTGGTCAAGGAACTTTAAATACCGTTGGCGATACAACTACCATCAAGTATTCTGTAGCCACATTTAAAGTGTTAGATGCCGATCCAGGGGCTACTGGCGGATCAAGACCAGGACCAGCTGCATGGATTGGATTTGAAATTACTGAACCAAGTGATGATAACAATTCAAGTTTCAAAGTCACCCTACCAGATAACTCCAAAAAAGAAATAAAAGCATCATCCTATACCGATTATGTAGGCATCACACCAGATAATCTCAAAAAAGTTCTTTTAAAGGGTACTGTACTAACTTATAAATATTCATTTGATTGGGATGAAAATGATACTCCTGATCAATATGTCATCATTGAAATTGATCCAGAGAAAATAACTCTAGTACCAGCAAAGGGTGGAGAAAAATTATGGTCACCAGAAATAGCACAACAAATCTTGAATGAGCAAAATCCAAGCACAGGAGATATAAACTTACCACTGTGGATAGGACTAATATTAATTGGTGGAACAGGACTTATATACTATTTTAAAAAGGCATAATAATGTCTTTTTTAGCTTTATATAATTTATAAATTATTATTTGTTAAATCTTTACCTTAAATAAACATAACTTAAGTAATTAATTTCTACTATTTACCATATCAATATAATATTATATCTCACCTATTGTTGGCATTAATGTACTGGTTATTACTAAAAGAAAAAACAACTATTGCTCCTCTTTTCAGCAATTAAGTTGTTTTTTTATTTATTACTATATGTTATTCAACACGAAGTTCAGCACCACATTTTTTATTCAAAACCTTTAATATATTACTCATCTTTTCATTAATTTGTTCAGATGTCATTGTAGAACCTTCATTAATGATACGTACCTTTAAGGTTATTGATTTCTTACCTTCTGGTATTTGATTACCTCTATATTCATCAACAAATTCAATTTCCTTAACAATTGATTTAATACTATCCTCAATTGCCTTCCAATTAATACTTTCATCTACTAAAATAGATAAATCTTTTTCTACAAGTGGTAATTCTGGTAATCTCTCATATTGATTAGTTCTAGAATCATAAGGTGTTAATTTACATGAATTGATTTCAAACATAGCTACATTAGTTCTTTTAATCTTAGAACTAGACATTACTTGCACAGATAATAATCCTAAAGAACCAATAATTTCATTATCTTTTGTTATATTCAAATATGCATTGACATCAGCCCAATTTGGTTTTTCTATTTGCTCTAGTTTAATATTATCCATGTGACAATACCTAGCCATATTTTCAATCACACCTTTAGCTTCGTAGAAAATATCTTTAGCATTTTTACCAACAATACATCCCGTTAAATAATTTTCTTGAATTGGCAAAATCTCATCATCAGTAGATGGCCTATAATCACCATTATAGTAAACTTGACTACTTTCAAATAGTTTAAATGTATCATAATATCGTAAATTCTTTGATATAGCCTCTAACATTCCCGGTATTAAAGAACTTCTTAAGTAAGATAATTCTGGTGCTGGTGGCGTTGCTAATTTTAAAGATTTAGTAGTATCAATTTGTGCTGCCTTAATATATTTTTCATCAATCCATGGGTATGTATAAATCTCATAAAAACCACATCTATAAGCTAAATACTCTCTAATTCTTCTATTAAGCAAGATATCATTTTGTTTAATTGCATGTTCCACCGTTATTGTAATTGGCTTAGCTTCAAAACTATTAAAACTTAATATTCTAGCGATATCTCCCATGACATCATCTTTAATTGTTACATCCCCCGTAGAACGCCATGTTGGTACTACAATATCATATTCACCATCATGATATGATAACTCATATCCTAAAGAAGTTAAAATTTGTTCAATTTGCTCTCTTGCTATTTTCTTACCTAATCTAGTATTTAAGAATTCTTCAGTAACTTTAATTCTATTCTTAGGAGTTTCATTTGGATAAACATCCACATATTTAATTATTTTACTATCAGGGAATATTTCTTTAATTAATTCTAGCGCTAAGTTTAATCCTTGATCAACTCTTTGAGTATCAATTCCTTTTTCATATCTAATGGCAGCATCTGTTTTTTCTGAGAATCTCTTTCCTGTCTTTCTAATAGTACTAGCTGAGAAATTAGCTATTTCTAAAACAATACCTTTAGTATCAGGTAAAATAGAATCTTTCTTGCCACCTCTAATACCTGCTAAAGCCATGGCATCTTTTTCATCACATATTACTAAGTCATCAGAAGTAAGCTTAATAGTATTATTATCAAGTAATAATAACTCTTCATTGTCTTTAGCATTTCTTACTACTATTTTTTCACCACCAACATGGGTCTTATCAAAAGCATGAAGTGGTTGTCCTACAGCCATCATAACATAATTAGTAATATCAACAATCGCATTAATTGGTCTTTGCCCAGCCTTAGATAATAATGATTTCATCCACATTGGCGATTTTCTTGTGTCGATTCCATCAATTTCTACAGCTATATATCGACTACATTTATCCGCATCTTTTATTTCCACATTATATTTTGGTAAATTAGTATCTAACTTATATTTAGGTAGTTCTCTTAATGGTACATTGTATATAGCAGATAACTCTCTAGCTATTCCATAATGCCCCCATAAATCTGGTCTATTGGATAAAGACTTATTATCAATTTCCAATACGGTATCATTCATATCAATCAAATCAGCAATATTATCTCCAGGTTTACAATCAATACCCTTTAAGTCAACTATTTCTGTCTCATCCATAGCAGGGAAGAAATCGCTTAAATAAACTTCTGATGCTGCACATATCATTCCATAAGAAGTCTCGCCACGCATCTTAACTTTTTCTACCTTAACCGGTTCTCCTTCACCGTGCCATACTACCATAGCTCCTGGTTTAGATACTACAACATACTCCCCTTCATAAAGATTAGAACCGCCACACACGATTTGTACTGGCTCCCCATCACCAATATCCGTTATACATATTCTCAATTTATCAGCATTAGGGTGAGGTTTTACCTCTAGAATTTTTCCAACTACAATATCATGATATTTAGATGACATTTTTTCTACATTTTCTACTTCGACTATTCTAAGAGTCATATCATATGCAATTTGTTCATCAGTCAAATCTTTAGGTAAATCAACATACTTTTTTATTAAATTTAATGATACTTTCATGCTATTTCTCCTCTCTATTTGAATTGTTTTAAGAACCTTAAATCTGCACTATGGAATAATCTTACATCATCTACCCCATATCGCATCATTACTAATCTATCTAAACCTATATTTATATAAAATCCTGTCCATTCATCTGGATCTAGTCCGGCTGACTTTAACACATTAGGGTGTATTACCCCTCCTGGCATAACTTCAATCCATCCATTATGGTTACATACTTTACAACCTTTTCCACCGCAAACTAAACATTCCATATCGATTTCATATCCTGGCTCAGTAAATGGGAAGAAACCTTCACGCATTCTAGTATTAATTTTTCTACCAAATACTTTTTCTAAAATAGCTTGAATCATAACCATACCTGATGAAAAAGAAATATTTTTGTCAACTATTAAAGCTTCATATTGATCAAAAGCTCTTTCGTGCCTTGCATCAGTGGTTTCATTTCTGTACACTCCGCCTGGATATACAAATCGAGCTGGTGCTCCATGTTTAAGTAAATACCTAACTGAACCTCCAGTTAAATGAGGCCTTAGACACAACCTTTCAGCTCCCTCTTTATCTTCTGTTCCTTCAAGCCAATAAGTATCCATAGATTGGCGAGCGGGATGATCCTTAGAAAAGTTTAAATTATCGAAAGCATACTTTTCACTGCTAATATCATCTTCACTATAAACTTCAAATCCTAATGATAAAAATGCATCATTTAAATCATAACGCATTTGCGTTATAGGATGAAGAGCGCCTTCACTGACCTTTTTACCTGGTATGGTTAAATCAATGGGTTCTTCTAATACACTAGTAGTAGCAATAAGTTTGTCTTCTTTAACTTTTAAATTATTTTCAAAAACGGTCTTTATTTCAGTTGTAAGCATACCAATGACTTTTTTTTCATCATTAGATAGAGTACTCATAGATTTTAAAACCTCTGATAACTCGCTTTTCTTACCGGTTAAATCTTTTCTTACTTCTTCAAGCTCTGTTTGGTTTTTAACATTTGCAATTTTCTCTAAACCTTTAATTTTAATTTCTTCTAATCTTTCTTTCATATTTTTCCCTTTCTTTACCTAAATATTTTTATCCATTTAACAATGAAGTCCATAAACAAAAAACGAGCAAGCATCCATAAAGGACGAATTGCTCGTGGTACCACCTTTTTTCATAGTATTGCTACTATCTCATTAAAGATTAACGCTCTTTCACGGTTTGACTCCATTATTGAAATTCATTAACTTGCTTTCTAATGTGGTTCTCAGTCGATGACCACAACTTCCTGTATAGAGATTCAAATTAACTACTTAGATAATTTCTCCATCAACAAATTTCTCTTCGATTATATTATATTTTAATAGCTTTGTCAAATGTAATTCTCTATGTTAGACCATATTGGTTATTATTCCAATAATCCATAAACAAGTAAGAAGTATTAGGATAATCTCTAACTGATTTTTCATATTTATTATTTGAAATAATATTTATAATTAAATTATTTTTATCTTCATTTCTCTTAAAATTTTCAATCCATGAAAACCATATTAAATAATTTTCTAATCTTCTAGTTGATACCCCATGCATCTCTCTTATAAATTCTTTGAATCTACTATGCAAAGAATTTATGTTCCCTAAATTCCTATATGCTTCTGCTGTATTTGATTGGTAAGTATTGTGCTCTGCTACATTAAATAATTTTAATATTGTTTTATAATTTGATCTCTTATCTGTTGATATTATTGAACCAGCTTTTATTTTATTTTTTAATATTCCTTCTAATGAATTATTTGTAAGTTGTCCTCTTCCTGCTATTTCAAAAAATACGTTATTCATATCATTTATTCCTGAAACTATACATATTTGTTCATTACTACTTCCAATTAATTTTGCTTCTTGTCCATTTTTCCTAGCTTTCCTAGGCATTGTAAAATTTGTGCTTTTTTTATGATTACCTTTAAAATTTTCTCTTAAAAAGGTTTCATCTAATTGTCCTTTATTATTTTTATTTACTACATGTTAATGGTACTATAAAAATGTAAGAAAAAGTCCAAATAAAAATGTAGGATTTCCTACAAAATTATACGGACTTA
>CANQGH010000050.1 GCA_947601845.1 uncultured Bacilli bacterium
ATAGAAATTAATAATAATAGTAGTGTTACTACTATGGAAAGAAATTTAGAATATGCTAGTAGACTATATGCTAAGAAAACAAAAGTAGGAACGAAGTATAGATATACCCAAACGATACAGTTTAATATCAATAATTTTGCATTTAAAGGTAATGAAGATATAATAGATATATATTATATGCAAAATAAAAGATTGATAAAATTAACAAGTAAAATAATAATAGTAAATATATATGTACCAAAATTAAGACAAAAGTATTATAATGAAGGTATAGATAGCTTAAATGAATTAGAGAGGTGCATATTAGCATTAATAGAACCTAATATAAAGTTATCAGAAGAATTGATAATGGGAGATAAGGTAATGGAAGACTATGTAAAAGAGGCCGTAGAGGTATGTAGTGAAGAAAGTTTTGGGGAATCATATGATAAAGAGGTAGCCCTACAAGAGCAAGCAAGGAATGATGGATATGAAGAAGGAGAAAAAGATGGTATTCTTTCTAGTAAAAAAGAAATAGCTTTATCCCTGTTAAAAGAAAACATAGATGTTAATGTAATAGCTAAATGTACAGGCTTATCAATAGAAGAAATAAACAATTTACAATGATTTAAATACTTGTTAAATACTAGCCAAGGTTAGTATTTTTTTCTTGCCAAAACCGATGGGGGGGGGGTATAATGGTATATAGAATAAACTATATACGGAGATGGTAAGGGTGAAGAAAAAAATAGTAATAATCACATTAAGTTTATTAGTATTAATTATGGTAATAGGGTATTCTGTATTTAGTACTAATTTAAAGATAAATGGAACAGCTAATATTGCATCTACTTGGAAAGTAGTATTTACTAAAATAGAAGAGGTAAGTAAGAGTAGTGGAGTAACAGTTACAGATACTCCTATAGCAAGTGGAACAAGTGTAACCTTTAATGTAGATTTTAAACTTCCAGGAGATGAAATAATATATAAAGTAACAGTAGCTAATCAAGGAACATTAGATGCCATTATTCAAAATATTGCATCCAGTGAATTAGGAAGCGATGCCATCAAGTTTAAGATAGATGGCATCAAGATAGGAGACAAATTAGCTAAAGGTACAACAACTACTTTTAATATTACCATAAGTTATGATAGTAGTATTACTTCCCAACCAAGTCTAACGGATAATAAATTAACTTTAGATGTAACTTATGTTCAAGACTTAGGAAATAATATACCGAGTAGTGGTTTTGATATAACACCAATAAGATTATCAAGGAAAATATTACAAGATAATACACCACAGAGTGATACTAATATTGATTTTTCCAAAGTAAATAGCGATACCAATGGTAAAGGTTTATATTATACTAATAAGAATACAGAAGATGGGAAGACAACTTACTATTTTAGAGGAGCAGTCACCAACAATTATGTATATTTTGCAGGATACTATTGGCGAATAATAAGAATAAATGAAGATGGTAGTGTAAGAATTATATATCAAGGAACAAGTCCTTCTGCAACAGGAAGTAATGTCCAAGTAGGAACAAGTCCATTTAACTCTATGCCAGGGGATAATGCCTTTGTTGGATATATGTATGGGGAACCTACTACCTATAGTGATGGATATGGTAACTATAGTGGTTTTATATGGGCCCAAACAACAGGAACAGTTAAAATGTCCAAAACATATTCTTTTGATACATCAACAGGAATATATACATTAACAGGGACAATTGTAGATGGAAAATACACAAGTGATTATTATAATTATTATACTTGTAATTCACAAGGTACAACCTGTAGACTTATGTTAAAATTAACGGAGGCAAGGCAAGATGGAAATTATTATCAAGTATGGGCAGCCGAAACACATTCTGGATATTATTCAACAAGTTATGAACAAGCGCATAAGAATGAAGTAGATTCTGATATTAAAAAGTATTTAGAAAATTGGTATCAAAGTCATTTATTAGATTATGATGACTATATAGCAGATACGGGATTTTGTAATGATAGAACACTATATAGTGGAACAGGTATAGGAAGAACAACTACCAATTATGGTTCAGCAGGAAGATTATATTATAACAAGACACCGCAATTCGCATGTCCCGAACCATCGCGCGATTTATTCACAGTGACAAATAGTAAAGGAAATAAAAAATCAAAATACAAAGTGGGATTAGTAACCAATGATGAGGCTGCCTATGCAGGTGGAGTATATGGTGTAGCTAATAGTAATTATTATCTATATACTGGAACTGATTACTGGACCATGAGCCCCTTCGACTTCATCTCTAGCCATTCCGGCGCGCGCGATTGGGGTGTTGGCTTGGCTGGGTACCTCCACGTCACGCACGATTTAACTGGTCTCGGTGTGCGCCCCGTCATCAATCTCGCATCTAATGTGGAAGTAACAAGTGGTAACGGAACTATAAATAATCCTTATATAATTAAAACTGATTAAGATAAAATTAAATATTAAAAATAAACAATTTCATCCATTAAAATTT
Organism: uncultured Bacilli bacterium; assembly: GCA_947601845.1. GTDB lineage: Bacteria > Bacillota_I > Bacilli_A > RF39 > UBA660 > RGIG3091. The sequence goes on from CANQGH010000050.1 coordinate 2,499, forward strand.
TCTAAGAGCAAAATAAAAACCCTCCAGGGGTTTTATTGATAATTGTAAATTCCATGTATTTTTTGACGAGTAATTTCATCAACATCATTTAGTTGCCATTTACTATCAACTTTAGTTAAGTTGAATTCAATCGTATATTTGACTTTTTCAGTCATCTTTTTCATTTGTTCAATTTTATAATCCATGAATTTTTCATTACTAATATTGTTATTATCATCAGTAAATTCATCTTGATGGGCTAATAGATAATCATCAGCATCACTCATAGCTTTATTAAAATCATATACTTCTATTTCTACTTTAACAGTTGCTTCATCACCATCTACCTCTTCATCTTTAATAGTATAAGTAAGATTTTGATATTGCTTTTTCATAATATCACGATAGTTTTCTTTTTGCGTATCTGTTAAATCAACTTCATTATTTAAGGTATCATCAAGTTGCTTTAATACTTCACTATCCATTGTTTGATACTTATTTAAAAATGATTCTACTCTTTTAGTAGGATTATTCATTACACTTTCACAACCTACTAAAAGTAATAACATAGAAATTACTAATAATATTTTTTTCATAAATTCCTCCTTACTACTATTTTCCACATAAAATATTTTTTTATACACAAGTAGAAATCTTTTTTTATTTATGATAAAATGTTTTAAAGGAGTGACAAATTATGAAAAAAACAGTTTTAACAGGAATAAGACCAACAGGTAATTTACATATAGGTCATTATTTTGGAGCTAGTCAAAGATGGGTAAAATTACAAGATGAATATAATTGTTATTTTGAAATAGCTGATGTTCAGGCTTTAACTGATAATTTTGATAATCCTGAAAAAGTAAGACATAATGTTTATGAATTAGCTATTGATTTATTATCTATTGGAATTAATCCATCTAAAGCAACTATTTTTTTACAATCAACTATACCTGAAATTGCCGAATTAACTGTTTATTATTCTAATTTAGTAACTATGTCTAGACTTTATCGTAATCCGACAGTAAAAACAGAAATCGCTCAAAAAAAAGCTTTATTTGGTAATGAAGGAGAAAGTGTTACTTATGGATTTGTAGGATACCCAGTCAGTCAAGCAGCTGATATTACGGCTTTTATGGGTGAAGCTATTCCTGTTGGTGAAGATCAGTTGCCTTTAATTGAACAATGTCGAGAAATAGTAAGAAAATTTAATAATATATATGGAAATGTTTTAATTGAACCAGAAGCTGTTTTAGGAGAAACACCTAGAATAAAAGGTTTAGATGGTAATGATAAGATGGGTAAAAGTTTAGGTAATGCCATTTATTTATGTGATAGCAAAGAAGTAATTACTGAAAAAGTTATGAATGCTATTACTGATCCTGCCAAAATTAGAAAAGATGATCCCGCTAACCCTAATATATGTATGGTTTATTATTATCATAAATTATTTAGTGGTGATGAAGTAGATACGGTTTGTAGTGAATGTAAAGCCGGTACTAGAGGCTGTGTAGCTTGTAAAAGGCAACTTATCGAAAATATTTGTAAAGTGTTACAACCAATACAAGAAAAAAGAAAATATTACGAAGAACATATCGATGAAGTAACTAAGATTCTAGAAGAGGGAAGTAAAAAAGCAAGAGAAAAAGCTAGCGCTACTTTAAAAGAAGTAAAGAAAGCTATGCAGTTAGATTATTTTGATTAGGAACTAATTTAAGTTCCTTTTTTTGTATAAATATTTTCTTTTCCTATCATATTAAAAATGGAGGGAAGAAAATGAAAGAAGAAAATATAAATGCTTTAGATGAAATCCATAAAGGAACCTGTATGGGGATGGATGCCTTGCACTTTGTTTTAGATAAAGTAGAAGATGATGAGTTAAAGCATGTTTTAGAAGAAGAATATCATCAATATGAAGAAATAGCTAAAAGAATTGAAGAGGTTTACCCTAAATATAATGATGATAAACCCCATGAAACTAACGCTATGACTAAGGCCATGACTTGGTATGGAATTGAGATGAAGACATTAACTAATCAAAGTAATTCTAAAATAGCTGAGTTATTATTACAAGGGGTTAATATGGGTATTATCGAAGGTAGAAAAATATTAAATAAGAAAAAGATTGATAAAGAAGTAGAGGATATTATTGATACTTATGTTACAATGCAAGAAAAAAGTGTAGAAGTTTTAAAAGATTATTTATAAAAAGAAAGGGAAAAATATGAATTTAAAATATGAAAAAGTTCCTAATATACTTACGGGAAAAGATTTAGATTATTTAAGCGATATGTTTAATTGGAATTATGGAGCCTATAAAAAGAGTAATGATTGTGTTAACAAATTACAAAATGCTGAAATGAAACAAATGATTGAAAAGGCTACTAATGTTTTTCATAATAATATGACTACAGTATTAACTATATTAGAACAAGGAGGATCAAATGAATAATAATAGTATATCTAATCCTAAAACGGAAGTACCTAAAGGAGTGGCCCTTAATGATAAAGATTATTTAAATGAATTATTATCTTGTTTAAAAGATATGGAAAAAAATTATGTTATTGCTATGACTGAAGCAAGTAATGAGGTTTTATATAGTGAATTTCAAAATATATTTCAAACATTAGCTAATCTACAAAGGGAAGTGTATGAATTAATGTTTAGACATGGATGGTATTGTTTAGAAGAAGCAGATGCTACTAAAATAAATACTAAGTATCAAAAACTTAATCAAGAGTTTCAAGATTTAAATAATTAGACTTATATTGTAAGTCTTTTTTTCATATAATCATAAAATAATATAGTAATTATAGTGTTAGTTATGCTATAATTAAAAAAGTTTAAAAAGGAGATTGTATGAACAGATTTGATGTGGCAAAAAAAGTAGGTATCACAGGAATTATTGGTAATGTTTTTTTATTTGTGTTAAAAATTATTGTTGGCATCATTAGTAGAAGTCAAGCAATGATTGCGGATGCTTTAAATAGTGCAGGAGATATTTTTGCATCATTTATGACTTGGCTTGGTAATAAGATATCTAGTGTACCTAATGATGAAGGACATAATTATGGACATGGAAAAGCAGAATACATTTTTTCAATGTTAATAAGTATTTCAATGATTACAGTATCATTGAAGCTTTTATATGATTCAATGATATCTATTATTAAAAATAATCATTTAGAGTTTTCTTGGTTATTAATTGCAGCATGTGTAATTACTATTATTGTTAAAATGTTTTTATTTTTATATACGAATAACTTATATAAGAGACATAAAAATTTATTAGTAAAAGCTAATATGATTGATCATCGTAATGATTGTGTTATAACTTTATTTACAACTGTGGCTATTCTTCTTACTAGAGTAGGAATTTATTTCTTTGATGGTATTGTAGGAATAGGTATTTCTATGTGGATTTTAGTAGTAGGAATTAAAATTTTTAAAGAAAGTTATAATGTTTTAATGGACAGTGCTATCGATGATGAATCTAAAAATAAGATATTAGTTTTAATAAGAAAACATAAAGATATAAAAAGAATAGGAACATTATATTCTGTTCCTATTGGATATCAATATATTGTAGTTATTACTATTTTTGTTAATGGTAATTTGACAACTTCTAAAAGTCATAAAATAGCTGATGATTTAGAAAATAGTATTAAGGATAAGGTTGATAAAGTAAAAGAAGTCATTATTCATATTGAACCCCTATAATATTTACTTAAATAATTTGTATAAAATCAAAGGGTAATTAGATATAAAAGTAACATTATTAAAGACTTTTTCCCCATCTATTTTAGGACAAGTTCGAAAGAATTTGTAAATAGTCATCATATCTTCACAACTTCTTGATGCGATTATTACTTCTTTTTTAAAGTCTAATTGTTGCTTTATAATAGGAAGACTTAACATATCAGGAGCAAAAATATAAAAGTCTACATCAATGTAGTTTGTTTCATAAGCAGATAAGATAACGCCTATTTTATGATCAGCTTCTTTATTACGAATGTGGAAAATAATATTATGACTGATACTAGATACATAAAGGTTTAAAGTAGGGTATAGGTCTAGAACTTTATATAAGTTATTTACTTGTTCTTGATTAACTTTATTAATTAATTCGATATTTTGTGCATAAGGGGTTGTGGATACGGGGATAAAGTTAATTAATATTTTTTTACTTAGTGTTTGCAAGTTGTTAAGAGCTTCTTCTAAGGTTAATACTTCATAACTTGATATATCTTCTAGATTAGTTTTTTGGATATAGTTTATGAGCTGAGTATTTAAATTATCGGCTTCATAGGGAGTCATTACTATAGGTATTCCATCTTTAGTTAAGACAACTTCTAGCGATACCCCTTCTAAAGCATTACCGGTGTTTTTTATTTCTTCAAAAAAACTTTTTTTGCTTTGAAAAACATTTTTGTTAACAATTAACCTCATTTTTTTATCTCCTTTGTTATACTTAAATATATGATAATTAATAAAAAATATAATTGATATTCTAGATATAAAAGGATATAATTAATACATACATGCCGATTTGGCTCAGTTGGTAGAGCAACGCACTCGTAACGCGTAGGTCGTAGGTTCGAATCCTATAATCGGCACCATGAGTGTATTATCTGAACCTAATAAGGTTTATTTTAATAGGTATCCCTATCTTAATACAATGAGGTAGGGGTATTTTTAAATATATGGTAAATTCAACTGTTATATTTTGAGTTTAGGTGAAAAAAATAGTTGACAAAGAAAAAGTGAAAATGTGTTATCCACAAATTCACTTTTTTA
>CANQGH010000051.1 GCA_947601845.1 uncultured Bacilli bacterium
TTTATTTAAAAAGAAAAGCCTAATTTCAATAAAAAATTAAACTTTTTTTATTTATGAAGTGCGAAACTCGGGTTATATCAAAAGATACATAAAAAAAATAGATTATGTTATTTATATAATTTTCATGTAATATTTTTAAATGTAAATATAATATCTATCCTTTTATCTTGGTAAATATAGATTTTTTCAATTAAATTTATTAATAATTCTCTTGTGGGCTTTTCAAATGATAAAAACTTTTTTATATATTCTTTTATTTTTTTACTATCTTGCTTTTTATTATGAAATTGTTTGTTTTTAAGATTATCAATTTTTTCTTTATTGATACTTATATCATTTTTAATACTTTCGCTTATTCTCATATATTGTTCTTCATCAATTATTCCTTTTAGCATATCCATATAAGTTTTATCTAAATTTTCAGTTAATTTATTATTTGTAAGTTCTAAACTTTCAATTTGTTTTTTTACATTTATTGTATTGCTTTCAAAAGTTATATTTCCAATAGAATCTTTTATTTCGTTTTTATCAAGATATTTATGACAAACATTTTTGATATTATCTAAAATAACACTCTCTAATATTTCATAATTATTTGTATGGGTAGTACAAACATGATACTTTGAATATGTTCTATAATAATCGCAAGTAGTGTAACTTCTTCCTGTTTTATTTTGATATCTTATTGTTATTCGATGGTTACAATCGCCACAATATAAGAGTCCATCTAATAAATAAAATCTTTTCTTCTCTGGTCTTTTTACATTTTTAGGAAGTAGTGTTTGGATATAATTAAAAGTGTCTCTATCTATTATTACCTCATGAGTATTTTGGACAATAATATAGTCTTTAGGATTATTTTTAATAGTCTTTTTAAGTTTATAATTTATCTTTTTAGTTTTTCCTTGTACTGAATCTCCTACATAAATCCTGTTAGTTAAAATTTCTTTTATTGTTGTATCAACCCATACACCTTGTTCCTGTGAAATACATTTGCTACTACATTTTGTATTCCATACATAATTGTAATAAGATGCTGGTGTTTTTATCTTCCTTTTGGTAAGTTCTTGTGCTATAAAGTGATATGTATTGCCTTTAAGTGCTAAATCAAAAATTAATCTAACTGTTTCTGCTTGTTCTTCATTTATTACTAAATGATTTTTATTATTAGGATCTTTCATAAACCCGTAAGGACATCTTCCAGATACATATAAACCATCTTTCATTCTTGAATGTAGACTAGTTTTAACTTTTTTAGAAATATCTTTGGCATACATATCATTCATTATTGCCTTAAAAGGTGCAATATCATTGTTAGTATTATCTATAAAAGTATCTATTCCATCATTAATGGCAATATATCTTATATTATTATTTGGAAAATATTTTTCTATTAATTCCCCTGTACCTATATAATCTCTACCTAATCTTGACATATCTTTAGTAATGATCATATTTATTTTACCAAGTTCAATATCTTTAATCATTCTTTTAAAAGCCGGTCTTTCAAAATTAGTTCCAGTAAAACCATCATCAACATACTCATCTATAACATTATAATTGTTTTCTTTAACATATTGATTAAGTAAACTTCTTTGACTTACAATACTATCAGATTCAATATTTCCATCATCTCTTGATAATCTTATATAAAGACCTACATTAAAACTATTATTCACGATTCTTCATTCATACTCCTTTCACTTTGGGAATAATGAGTATGCTTGAATGGTACCTCCTTATTTAAAATATTGCAAGTCATATATTGTTTTTCTAATTTTATTTTTAATACATTAGTTATTATTTCATTTAAAGATTTACCATTTTCTTTAAATTTTAAATTAACCTTGTATTTAACCATAGAGTTTTATACCTCCAATAAATTCTATGGCCTTAATTTTTAAATTAGTAATATTATTTGGTGTAATAATACACCTAACAATATTGCTTATTATCATGAATCTCCTAATTGTTCATTTTTCGATTAAATAATTTTTCTCTTAAATTAAATTTTCCCATATACATCATCTCCTTTTCGTGATGCGTGATACACCCACTAAACAGGAAGAGTCAAGTCATTAAGTATAGAAAGGTTTATCTATCATCCTATAATACTTGCAAATGCATTAGTTTCTAAAAGAGCAGGATAAGATGTTTACACTTCAATACTAAACTATCCCATATTTCATAAGAGTTTAGTGATGTGTAAAACTCATTTCGTACTTACGAAATTCATCCTATTTTGTAGGTCGCTATAAAGGATAAAGTTAATCATATCAATACATTAGGGCATTAAAAATCATCCTATTTTTTATTTTTCTATAATTTTTATAGGATGATTAATATTTTAAATTATTTGATGAGAAAATTATATACTTTAATCTGCAGTCCACCTCGCAACAAAATCATCGTTGTTACACTTCAATGAATTCACTAACTTTGAATATGTTTCTTCATTACCAGGAATCATATTTAAAGTATTCAAAGTACTAGATACTGCATTTCTAATATCTATTAAACTTTTTTTAGCTTTAACCCAGTTTTGTGGACTGAATACCCTATTTGCTTGTTGAGGTTCATTAGATGCATTTACCAATGCCATATTCAAACAATTACCAGCCAATCTTACTATATAATCCAAAATATCAGCATCTTCTAATTTTTTTAAAGCAAGTTTTGGATAAATCACGGACTCGCCAGGAATTCCATTTATAATGTTAAAAAATAATGATACAGCATATAAATGATGGTATGGAGCATACGCTTTCATCGCAAGTAACGATTCATTTAACCCTAATGGATTTTCCTTAACCCATTTAGAAAAAACGCAATTTCCTAATACATTTAAAGCATGTATATTTTCTGGGTCATAATCTTTCTTAAATAATTGATCAAAGTATTTATCAAATATTTTAGTTGGGCTATAGGCAATATTTGGTCTTTGAGATTGCCAAGTAATTAAATATTTCCCTAATAATTCTAAATCTATTACATACTGATCATCTTTTGAGGCAGGTTTACTTTCTCCACGTTTTGTCAAAAGGCAACCATTGGAATATTTTTGTTCATAGGCTTTCTTCATAGCTAATACTCTTTTATCATTACTTCTTAAATCTCTAGCTTTTACTGCACTTTGAGAATTTGTTGATGTACTAATCTTATCGCCAGTTTCCCTATCTGGGACTTCATAAAATCTAAACATAATATATGAACCATTCTCTTCCTTTACTTTTTCGCTACAAGAAAGAATGGTGTTTAAGGATTGACATCCATTAACTACACTTAATCCCTTTAGAGTCAAATTATTATCGTTTAATTCCATTTTGGAACATATAGCAGTGATTCCATTATGATAAAAGAAAAATTTATCGGAATTGTTATATATTGTATCTTTAATTCCCTTATTAACTTGATTATTTAAACCAAGAGATTGTCTAACATTTTTTTTAAACAAAGTTCCATCCTTAATATGAGGAATTTTAATGCACTCCTTTAAAGGTACTGCCGCAATAATTACATTAACATTTGCAATTTTCATATTAATATATTTTCCAATTTCGAGAGGAATACTATATTCAATGTCTGGTTTTTCTTGACCTAATGATAAATCATATCTACGCTCCAATTCTTCTTCGTCAACAATAGACAAAGAAGCAGAAAATTCATCTGTTGTTCCAATTTGCTCTTGAAAAATTCTTAAATCATCTTGAGCTGATTTGGTTAACTCGTGTGGTATCAATAATTCAAATTCAATATCATAATCCTCATCTAATGCATTTGATACATCTGAAAGTCTTTGCTTAAGCTTAGTATTCGCCCCCTCTTGCATTTTTACTAAATTTTTTAATTGAAGCCATGATGACAACACTTCTCTCAATGGCTCTGCATTTACATTAGAACTTTTATAGTATTTCCCTTGTATAATATGTATAATTGAATTTGTATCATCAATATATACACCATCAATACATTTATCATCAGTTCCGTCGGTTACAGCATATTTTGTTTCATTTTCATCAAGATTATATATATTTCTAAGATACCATGCAACAAATCTTTGACCATCATTTGAATAATTTGTAATATAGTAATTATTCCTTATCTCATTCTCAATTTTTTCTAACACTATAATCACCTCATATAACGATTATAACATTTTTTGAAACTTATTCAAATTTTTTACTCATTATTCCCCATAAAAATTTTATCCCCGCTTACCACTGTATAAGTTATATAATTAGGTGATTCATCTGTGTTTAATGGTATTTTCAAAGTCTGACCAATATTTAAGGTATTACTAGTTAGATTATTAAGTTTCTTTATGGCATCGACTGTTGTATCATACTTTCTTGCTATAGCATACAGTGTATCACCACTTTCTACCGTATATGTTATATAATTATCCCCATCATTATCTTGATCTTCATTATCTACCACACATGGAGCAAGATTACCATATAAAGAATTGATTAAGTTCCACGTTGCACTATTTACAATGCCATTAGCTGTTATATCATTATTCATTTGTAATCTTTTTACAGCGTTTTCTGTTTCCAAATCAAAGTTAGCATTAATATCACCAGTATAATATAAAAGTGTCTTTAATTTGGTTTGCAAATCTCTTACATATGTCCCACTATCCCCATAACTTATAGTCGGATAAACACTAATGGTTGCTATAGTTGGCGAAGTAAGTTCATACAATAAATTCCAAGTATTATCATCTACCATTCCTGTTACCTCTAATTCATATGCCTCTTGAAAAGCACGAACCCCTACTTCTGTAGAAAGACCAAAACTACCCGTTATGACCGCATTATAAAATCCTAATATTTTTAACTTCTCTTGCAATATTTTTACTTCATCGCCTACCGAACCTAATTGTAAAATATCATCCATAAACATCACCTAATCAATTATATTCATTTATTGGAAAGTTATTATATATAATATAACGAGGTGAAATATGAATACTGGATATTTAAAAGTAAATGTATATGGTGATAATATTGCTAATCCAGTTCGTAATGCCACAGTTACTGTTCTAAAAGATGGTAATGAAGTCTTTACAACTAAAACAAATGAAAATGGAGAAACAGAACTAATAAGTCTCCCAACTGTCAATAAAAGTTACTCAGAAAAGGAGCAATATGAAATAAGACCATATGAAACCTATGATCTTATAATATCAGCACTAGGGCTCAATAATACAACTATTGAAGGAGTTCAAATATTTGATGACATTACTTCAATACAAAATGTATATTTAAGTTCAATTGATGACCATATCTATGATAATGTTGAAGAAATAACTCCAAACACATTATGGGGAGACTATCCCTCTAGTGTTGATGAAGGCAACCCAGAAACCAATATCGCTCCAATTGTTTTAAAAGAAGTAGTAATTCCCACCAACATTATTGTACATGATGGTATTCCAAGTAATTCTAGTGCCCCTAATTATACAGTGCCCTTCATGGATTACGTCAAAAATGTCGCATCCAGCGAGATATATACTACCTGGCCAAAAGAGACTATCGTGGCTAATGTCTTAGCTATTATATCCTTCGCTCTAAATAGGATTTATACGGAATGGTATCGCAGTAGAGGTTACGATTTTACTATTACATCCACCACTAGTTATGACCAAAAATATACAAGAAATGGTACTATTTTTGAACCTATATCTAATATTGTCGATGAAATATTTACTAATTATATCAGAAGTGGTATTAGGCTAGAACCATTACTTGCACATTATAAAAGCGATACCAATGAAGAGGGATATCTAAGCCAATGGGGATCTAAAGAATTAGGTGATCAAGGTTATAGTGCCTTACAAATTCTAAGATATTATTATGGTAATAATATTAATATTTATGAAGCTAAGGTTACAGAGACATATCCATACTCTTTCACTACTACCCTAAAAGAAGGTGACTGTAGTATTGATGTCTATTTATTACAAAATGCCCTAAATTATATAAGGGGAAGTTATCCCGGCATCCCTATGATACCAAGACCAACCGGTTTATATGATAGCAATACTAGTGATGCGGTAAGAACATTTCAAAATGTTTTTTCTCTGTCACCTACTGGTGAAGCTAATTATCAAACATGGTACAAAATATCTTACATTTTAACCGCTGTAAAAGATTTGACTGAAAGTGTATACAACTAAAAAAATATAGATGCTTAATCTATATTCCGTTGCTTATAAAATTATTTAACTAATTTTTTAATAGGGCCACCATAAATATATTGTTCAGTACTTACCTTGTTTTCACTATTAATCAATCTTACTGAACAATTTTCCATATTAGGTTCATTATTAAACCACTCTGGAGAATAATGAAACCAATTCATTATAAATGTTCTAATAGTAGTACCATGAGAAACAATAAATAATATATCACTACTATCTCTAAAAATTGTTTCTAAAAATATCCTAGTTCTTAATGCTACATCATAGGGGCTTTCTCCTTGTGGTAATTTAGCATAAAATTTGCCATCATTCCGCCAATAATTATCATAATAGTTAAATTGGTCAGGATACATTGCTTTAATCACGGATATTTCTTTATCACTAAATAATCCATATCTTTGTTCAATTAAAGTAATATCTTCTTTTACTTTAGATATATTTAATGACTCATTTAAAATTTCGGCTGTTTGCCTTGTCCTTTTATAAGGACTAACCCATAAAGTAGCATTAGATAAATCTATTTGTTCCATTTCTACATAATCTTTTAAAAAGTGTCCTAATAATTGTGCTTGTTCAATACCCTTTGGAGATAAATATACTTTATGATCTGGTAGACCAATAGCAAAATTTTCTCTAGTATTTTGCATAGATTCACCATGCCTTATTAAAAATATTTTCATTGCCTAAACCTCCATTGATAAGTTTATTATAACACTCCCATTATTTCTAACATAATCATTTTTTACTGTTATATATTTTTTATTATCTGTATTGTGTGATAATATCCAATCAATAAAAGAAAACCTCTTAGATTTTGATAAATGCATCAAAATAATCCAAGGGGTTATTTTTATATAAAATCCGAAAGAGTTCGGACCAATTTTCTAATGGTGCCTGAGTTATAGACGTTTGGAAATTTTTATTAAGGTTAATTTCTGATATAAATATACCATATTTTAAAT
>CANQGH010000052.1 GCA_947601845.1 uncultured Bacilli bacterium
AAAATAGTAATAATCACATTAAGTTTATTAGTATTAATTATGGTAATAGGGTATTCTGTATTTAGTACTAATCTAAAAATAAATGGAACAGCTAATATTACATCTACTTGGAAAGTAGTATTTACTAAAATAGAAGAGGTAAGTAAGAGTAGTGGAGTAACAGTTACAGATACTCCTATAGCAAGTGGAACAAGTGTAACCTTTAATGTAGATTTTAAACTTCCAGGAGATGAAATAATATATAAAGTAACAGTAGCTAATCAAGGAACATTAGATGCTATTATTCAAAATATTGCATCCAGTGAATTAGGAAGCGATGCCATCAAGTTTAAGATAGAAGGGATAAAGATAGGAGACAAATTAGCTAAAAGTACAACAACTACTTTTAATATTACCATTAGTTATGATAGTAGTATTACTTCACAACCAAGTCTAACGGATAATAAATTAACTTTAGATGTAACTTATGTTCAAGACTTAGGAAATAATATACCGAGTAGTGGTTTTGATATAACACCAATAAGATTATCAAGGAAAATATTACAAGATAATACACCACAGAGTGATACTAATATTGATTTTTCCAAAGTAAATAGCGATACCAATGGTAAAGGTTTATATTATACTAATAAGAATACAGAAGATGGAAAGACAACTTACTATTTTAGAGGAGCAGTCACCAACAATTATGTATATTTTGCAGGATATTATTGGCGAATAATAAGAATAAATGAGGATGGTTCAATAAGATTAATCTATCAAGGAACAAGTCCTTCTGCAACAGGAAGAAATGCAACCATAGGAACAAGTGCTTTTAACTCTATACCAGGAGATAATGCCAATGTTGGATATATGTATGGGAAACCAACTACCTATAGTGATGGATATGGTAACTATAGTGGTTGGGTATGGACCCAAACAACAGGCACAGTAAAGATGTCTAAAACATATTCTTTTGATAAAACAACAGGAATATATACATTAACTGGAACAATTGTAGATGGGAAATATACAAGTGATTATTATAATTATTATACATGTTATTCTAGCATATGGACAACCTGTAGACACATGTTAAAATTAACGGAAGCAAGGCAAGAAGGAAATACATATCAAGTATTGGCAGCAGAGACACATTCAGGATATTATTCCACATCTTACGAACAAGCTCATAAGAATGAAGTTGATTCTGACATAAAAACATATTTAGAGAATTGGTATCAAAGTCACTTATTAAGTTATGATGATTATATATCAGATACTGGTTTCTGTAATGATAGGACATTATATAGTGGAACAGGACTTGGAAGAGTTCATAGTTATTATGGCTCAGCTGGAAGATTATATAGTGCTGGGCATAAGTCACCTCAGTTTGCATGCCCAGAACCATCACATGACATATTTACAGTAAATAATCCTAAAGGAAATGGCAAGTCTAAATATAAGGTTGGATTAATAACCAATGATGAGGTTGCCTATGCTGGGGGAGGAGTAGTAGATAGTGTAGTCAATAGTAATTATTATTTATATACTGGAGCTTACTACTGGACCATGAGTCCTTTGTTCTTCCTGTCTAACAGTTCCATTGCGTATGGTGTGCGTGTTGACTCGACCGGGGGTCTTCGCAACACACACGTTCGAGATAATTTAGGTGTGCGCCCTGTCGTGAATCTTAACCCCAATGTTGAAGTAACAAGTGGTAATGGTACAAGTAGTAGCCCATATACAATAAAAGTTAATTAAATAGTAGGAAAATATGTGAAAATATTTTCTTTTTTTGATGATTTCCACTTTTATTGTTGATAAATTGATGAATTTTATGAATTTACTACGGGAAAATATAAAAAAGTAATGTGATATTTTGATGAAATCGTATATTGATGAATTGATTATCGTTTCTAATTAGGGTATAATTATCATATCTTTTGTGTTCAAAGGAATAAGATTATAAAGATTAAGGAGGCAATATGTTAAAATTAACAAATATAAATAAAAGTTACACTACTGGTGATTTTACTCAACAAGCTTTAAATGATGTTAGTTTGGAGTTCAGAAAAAGTGAATTTGTGGCTATTTTGGGACCTAGTGGGAGCGGAAAGACCACACTTTTAAATATTATTGGTGGACTAGATAGGTATGATAGCGGTGACTTAATTATTAATAATAAATCTACTAAAAAGTTTAAATCTACTGAATGGGATGCCTATCGTAATAATTGTATTGGCTTTATTTTTCAAAGTTATAATTTAATTGGTCATATTTCGATTTTAGATAACGTGGAAATGGGAATGACTTTAAGTGGTGTTTCCGCTAAGCAACGTAAAAAGAAAGCATTAGAAGTTTTAGATAAAGTTGGATTAAAGGAACATGCTCATAAAAAACCTAATCAATTATCAGGTGGTCAAATGCAACGTGTAGCTATAGCAAGAGCTTTAGCCAATGACCCAGATATTATTTTGGCTGATGAACCAACTGGGGCTTTAGATTCCAATACTAGTGTGCAAATAATGGAACTTATCAAAGAAATAGCTAAAGATAAGTTAGTCATTATGGTAACTCATAATGCTGACCTAGCTCATGAATATGCTAATCGTATTGTTGAATTTAAAGATGGACATTTGGTAAGTGATAGTCATCCTATTAAAAAGAATGAAGCTGAAAGAGAAAAATACAAGATTAAAAAGACTGCCATGAGTTTTTTAACGGCTTTGAAACTATCTTTTAATAATATCCGTACTAAGAAAGGTAGAACTTTATTAACCGCTTTTGCATCAAGTATCGGTATAATTGGAATTGCTTTAATATTATCTTTATCGAATGGTTTTGATATTGAAATAGATAAATTTGAACGAGATACTTTATCTTCTATGCCAATCATGATAAGTGAACAAGCGATGGAGATGACTGAGGAAAAAATAGAAGAACTAAATAATTTAGATAAAATGGAAGAATATCCTAGTAAAAAAGTAGTTTATCCTCAAAAACCTATAACCGATGAAATGTTACATACTAATGTTTTGAATCAAGAGTATATTGATTATATTGAAAAAATAGATAGTAAGCTATTGTCAGGTATTTCTTATACACGAGCAACGGCATTGAATATTGTAACTAAGGTTAATGGACAGTATAGACCTTTAACTTTAACACAAATGGAGTTTTCTGGATTACCTAAAAAACTTGATGAATCTAAGGATGGCGTTATAGAATCTAATTATGATATTTTAGCTGGGCAACTACCTGTTGAAAAAGATGAATTACTTTTAATGATTGATAGTAAAAATAGAATTAGTAATAGAATATTAGAAGCTTTGGGACTAGATATAACAAAAAGTGAAATTTCTTTTGAAGATATTATCGGTACCGAAATGAAATTAATTTTGAATGATGAATATTATAGACAGGTAGGTAATTTCTTTACTTTAAATATGGATTATGATAGTATGTATAATTCTAATAATTCTCTTACCTTAAAAGTTGTTGGTATAGCAAGAGGTAAAGAGGATAAGAAAGCTTTAACTTCTACTTCATCTGGTCTTTCTTATACTGAAGCTTTAGTAGATTATGTTATTGCTAAGAATAAAGATTCTAATATTGTTAAAGCTCAAAAAAATGCTAATTACAATGTTTTGACTGGCGAACAATTTATCAATAATGATGATGGAGCCAAAACTAAAGATACACTTATTTCTTATTTAGGTGGCGATGGTGTTCCAGTTTTAATTAATTTATATCCAGTTGACTTTGATGCGAAAGAAAAAGTTATTGATTATTTAGATAAATATAATGAAGGAAAGGATATAAATGATCAGATTTTATATACTGATTTAGGTGACATTATTTCTAGTTTATCTGGTTCCATTATGGATGCGATTACGATTGTATTAATTGCTTTTTCAGCTATATCTTTAATTGTATCAAGTATTATGATAGGTATCATCACTTATATTTCAGTACTTGAAAGGACTAAAGAAATTGGTGTATTAAGAGCATTAGGAGCAAGAAAAAAAGATATAACTCGTGTATTCAATGCTGAAACATTTATTATTGGTTTATGTTCAGGATTATTAGGAATTATAATTGGATGGTTATTAACATTCCCAGCTAATAAAATAATTGAAGCTTTAACCGAGTTACCAAATGTAGCTAAATTAAATCCATTACATGCATTAATATTAATTATCATAAGTATGACTTTAACTATGATAGGTGGATTTATTCCAGCTAAAATGGCTGCCAAAAAGGATCCAGTTGAAGCTCTTAGAACGGAATAATCTTAATAATTATGTCAAAAACTATAAAAGAACAACAAATATGTTGTTCTTTTAACTATTAATTAAAAAGTTATGATATTATATATATGAAAGATGTGATTAGATGAAATTGAAGAAAAATACATTTATGCAAGGAGCCTTTATTGCTTCTATGGGGATAGTCATAAGTAAAATTTTAGGTATTATATATGTAATTCCTTTCTATTCTGTTATTGGAGAACAAGGTGGAGCTTTGTATGGTTATGCCTATAATATTTATTCTATCTTTTTAAGCTTGTCAACAGCAGGTTTCCCATTAGCAGTTAGTAAAATAATTAGTGAGTATAATGCTTTGGGCTATTACAAAGAAAAAGAGCAAGCTTTTAAAATCGCTAAACGATTATTAAGTATTATTGGAATTATATGTTTTATTATATTATTTATATTTGCTCCTCAAATATCAACTTTAATTATTGGTAATATTGAAGGTGGAAATACTCCAGAAGACATAGTATTTGTTATAAGAGTTATATCTTTTTCTATTCTTGTAGTACCAATATTAAGTGTATATAGAGGTTACTTACAAGGGCATAAATATATTACCCCAACTTCTATTAGTCAAATATTAGAACAAGTAGTAAGAGTATCAATAATTATAATAGGAAGTTATTTGACTTTAAGAGTATTTCATTTGAGCCTAGCAACAGCTGTGGGAGTAGCTCTTTTTGGGGCGACTAGTGGGGCCATATGTTCTTATTTATATTTAGTCAATAAAGTTTTAAAACATCGTAGAGAATTAAATTCTAATATTAATCAAGAAGAAGGAATTAATGTAACGACTAAGGAAATAATAATTAAAATTATTTGTTATGCTTTTCCATTTGTCTTTGGGGACTTATTAAAATCTCTTTATAATTCAGTAGATACCTTCTTATTAATTCGTACTTTAGTAAATGGACTAGGTTTTAATGTAACTGATGCTGAATCTATAATGAGTGTTATCTCTACTTGGGGTAACAAATTAAATATGATTATAATTGCTGTAGGAACAGGATTTGCCGTTAGTATTATTCCCAATATTACTCATAGCCTAGTAAAAAAAGATTACAAGTATATTAAAGATAAAATTAATAAAACATATAAAATTACCATTTTTATAACCTTACCTATGGTAGTAGGATTAAGCTTCTTAGCTAAACCAGTATGGCAAGTATTTTATGGCTCAAGTGTCTATGGCCCAAAAGTATTTAGTTTTTCTATCTTTATCGCCTTTGTTACAGTTTTATTGTCATTATGCACAACTATTTTGTTAACCTTAAAAGAATATAAGACTTTATTCTTTAACTTAATACTAGGGTTAATAATCAATGCTACTTTAGATATTCCTCTTATCTATTTATTTAATTATTTATCACTTCCTCCATATTATGGAGCGATTGCATCGACTATTTTAGGACACTTAACATCCATTTTAATAGTAATTGGACTACTATATAAAAAATATGATGTTGATTTCTTTAAGTCATATAAAGTGTTCTTAAAGATACTATTAGGTATTATTGGAATGTTAATTGTTCTTACTTTACTAAAATATATTGTACCATTTACAACTAATAGAGTATTATCAGGTGTTATAGTAGCTATATATAGTATAGTTGGTGCTTTGACATATTTTGGTATTACTTATAAGACTAAGGCAGCTGATGCCATATTTGAAACTAATGTAATAGATGTGATTAAAAAGAAATTAAAAATAAAAAAAGAAAAGTAATCCGTGTGGATTATTTTTTCTATTCTATATAATATAATTTTCTTGATCGTATGAACCAGAAAAATCACTATTATTAGCTCCATAAGGGGTTGGTGTAACAGTAGCGTTTTCTAATCTTCTAACTCTTCTTTCTAATCTGTTTATTTGACGTTCTAAATTATTAATTTGATTATTGATGCTTCTTATTTGATTAGTGCAGTTACATTGACCACTTGGTTGATTTGGGTATGGGTAAGATGGTCCTTGATTACCTGGAAAAAATCCATAAGGTCCTTGATTATTCATATTTATATTCTCCTTTGCTTTCGTATTATTATATGCATAAATATGAATAGGTGTTATAATAATGTTCGGAGGTTTTATGAGACTTAGAAATGTAAAAAATAAAGAGAGTATATTAGAAAGTTGCCCCATTTTAGTACATGATGCCCCACTACAAAGAGGTAAGTGGCATACTATATTCGATAACCAAAATCCGATTTATGTAGAAATTGGAATGGGTAAAGGTGATTTTATCATAGGTAATGCATTAAAATATCCTAATATTAATTTTATAGGTATAGAAAAATATGATAGTGTATTAGCAAGAGCTATAGAGAAAGTAAAAGAAGATATTCCCAATTTACGATTTGTTAGGATGAATGCTATGGATATAGATCAAGTTTTTGATAAAGAGATAGACCGAATCTATCTTAACTTTTCTGATCCATGGCCAAAGGATAGACATGAAAGAAGAAGATTAACTAGTAATGTTTTTTTACAAAAATACGAGAATTTATTTATAAACAATAAAGAAATACATCAAAAAACTGATAATCGCCAATTGTTTGAGTACTCCATTATGAGTTATGTTAATAACGACTATAAAATTAGTGATATATCGTTAGATTTACATAACAGTAATAGGGAAGATATTATTATGAGTGAATATGAAAAGAAATTTGTCAAAAAAAATAATATCATATATTATATAGTCGTCAAAAAATAGTGTCCAATGCTCAAATTTTAAAGTAAACGCAACTTTTTAAGGTTAAATGCAACTTAAAGTATGATGACAAGTTAGTAACAAAT
>CANQGH010000053.1 GCA_947601845.1 uncultured Bacilli bacterium
GGACAGCAGATACTGCCCGTATTCCGTCATTTTCAGCTCCTCGCCGAGTTTTTTAAGTTGCTCGGTCGAGATTAGTTTTCTTCGCCATGCAATCTCTTCAATGCAGGAAATATAGAAGCCTTGCATCTCCTGAATCGTCTTAACAAAGCCGCTCGCCTTGTGCATACCTTTTGGCGAACCCGTGTCGAGCCATGCCATTCCCCTGCCCATGAGCGTTACTTGCAACTGCCCACGCTCTAAATATTCGTTATTGATGGCGGTTATTTCAATCTCTCCACGCGCCGACGGCTTCACGTTTTTCGCAATATTTACGACGTCATTATTATAAAAATAAAGACCCGGGACGGCATAGTTTGATTTCGGATGAGCCGGCTTTTCTTCGATTGAAATTACTTTATTGTGGTCATCAAATTCGACTACGCCGAACTCCTTCGGATTCTTAACCGGATAGCCGAAAATTGCCGCTCCGGATGTCTCAGCCTGATTCTTTGCCTGCTCAAGAATTGCGGAGAAATATTGACCGTAGAAGACGTTATCACCCAAAACGAGGCAAACGCTGTCGGTGCCGATGAAGTCCGCGCCCAAGATAAACGCGTCAGCAAGACCGCGGGGCTTGTCCTGAACGACATATGTAAAGTGAACGCCGATTCTCGAACCGTCGCCCAAAAGATTGCGGTAATTGTCTATATCTTGCGGAGTGGATATTATTAGTATATCCGAAATGTTCGCCAAAAGCAAAACGGACAGCGGATAGTAGATAAGCGGCTTGTCGTAGATCGGCAGGAGCTGCTTTGAGACCGAGATCGTGTTTGGGTAAAGCCGCGTACCTTTTCCGCCAGCGAGGATTATGCCTTTCATTTTAGTCTCTCCTTTATTTCCTCGAATTTTTGTAGCGCGTGCTCAATGCAGACGTCCATGTTGTAGTATTTGAATTCCGCGAGGCGACCGCAGAGGACGATGTTGCCGTACTTGTTTGCTTCATCAAGGTACATCTTGTAGCGCTTCTGGCTGTCGTCCGTGAGAACCGGATAATACGGAATATCCGCATTCGGGTCGCTCGGGTCATAGTCAAGCGGATATTCAGTTGCAATCATTGAAACCGGTATGTCTTGATTTATTCCAAAGGTTATTTTTTTATACTCGGTACTTCTGGTGTACCCCGGCGCTTGGGGATATGAAACTATTTCTTCCGGCAGTATGCTCTTTTTGTTTTCGTAGGTGTATTTGATGTTGAGAGAACGGTATGGAAGCCTGCCGTATTTTAAATCCAAGAGCTCGTCGATGTTGCCGGAAAATACGAGAAGTTCAACTTCCTCGCCGTCATACTTTATTACGCGATTTTGTTCATCAAATGAAATATGCTCCAGCGCGTCGGCATTGAGTTTTACATCAATATTCGGGTGATTCAGCATATTGCGGAATATTTCCGTAAAACCATTTTTGGGCAGATACTGGAAGTCCTTGTTTATGTATCTTGCGTCAAAGCTCATAGCCATCGGCACGCGTTCCAAAACGCTTTTGTCGATCTCCTCGGGCTGTAGGCCCCACTGCTTAGCGGTGTATGTGCGGTAAGCCTTTTCAAACAAAAGATTCCCGTATTCTCTTATCTCGGGGTCATCACTGTCCACAAGCTCAAAGATTGGTACGCGGTCGCGGCCGTAGAATCTCTCGCGGAGCTTCTTTAAAAGGCTTTCGGACTTCTTTGCGCCCACAAGCTGCTGCATAGTCCTGAAGTTAAACGGAAGCTGAACATAATTTCCGTCGATGAAGCTTAACAGACGTACATCGTGCGGAAGCATTTCATCATACTGCTCCAGAAATTCAACTATTGAATATTTATTTGTGGTTATAAAATGCGGTCCGTAACGCTGAATAAGTATACCGTTTTCGTCGTATTCGTCATACATATTTCCTCCGATGTGCGGGCGCTTTTCGATGACTTCGACCCTGCGGTCACATTCCTCTGCAATTTTGCGAGCGAGTATGCTCCCCGAAAACCCTGTGCCGACAACGATGATTCTTCCCATTTTATTCCTCATTTCATAAGTTTTCTTTGACCCACTTGGCCGTTTTTATTATGCTTTCACGAAAATCGCAGTTAGGATAAAAGCCTGTGTCGCGATATAATTCATAAATATCAATTCCGGTATAATCTACATAGGCATTATCATCGAAAGCGCCGAACTCTATCTTTGCATTCGGAGCAAGAACGTCTCTGACTTCAGAAATGATATCTTTGAACGGACGCAGACGATTGCTTCCGACATAATATTCTTTTCCGTCTATACCCTTTTCACCAACTGCATACAATCCACCAACTACATCGTCTATATAAGACCAGTCGTATAAAGCCTCGCCTTTGGTGGATTTGAGATTATCGCCTTGCAAAAGCTGCTTAATAATTGAGTTAGAAGAGCGGTTGGAACAGTCGCCTATGCCAAATACATTTGTAAATATCACTCCGCAAAACTCTAAGCTTGCACGGTGAGCGGTCGCTCTGGCAAAAGCTTTTGAAGCGGTTTTAGCTGCACCGTATATGCTGCAATAACCGGTTTTACCGTCGATTTCATTTTTCTGGTACTCATAGCTCGAACAAGCAAAAATGAACTTCTTACATTTGATTTCTACGGCGGACTCGCAAGCCCTCTCCGTTCCAATCACATTTTCGATCTGTACATCAAAATTCTGCGTATCCTTGCCATATCCCTGCCAAGCGAAATGATAGAATACATCAATGTCATCTTGAATCATTTCGCACAGATGTTCATACTTTGTAAAATCCGCAATTATGGGGATGAAATTTTCTTTTTCTGCATGGCGTTCAAGAGATTTTTCGGATATGTCAACGCCGTAGACAGTAATGTCTTTGGATAGAAGAAGCTCGGTCAGCGCTCCGCCTATAAATCCGCCCGCGCCGGTAATAATTACTTTTTTCATCATGCTGCCGCCTTTCTTGCGGCAGGTATGATTACTTGGTAGTTATACCCCCCCCCCGCGGAATTTGCGGGGTATGCGGATTTAAGCCAGTTTGCTGTCTTCATTATGCTCTCCTTGAAGTCGGATTGGCACTCGAAGCCTGTATCTATATAAAGCGCCTCAGTGTCAATATTTTTATAATCCACGCCGGACGGCGAGTCGGGGTATTCCCCGAAAAGAAGCGGACAAGACGGATTTAAAATATCCGCAATCTGCTCTATTATCTCCCTGAATGTCCCTATTTTGCGATGTCCTACATAATAGCTCTTCATGTTCACGCCATTTTCGCCTATTGCATAAAAAGCTTTCACAATGTCGTCAATGTAGATCATGTCATATAAATTTTTGCCCTCAATGAGCTTGCAGAGAGTGCTTGTAATAAGATTTTTCATAACAACGTTCGGAATCATCATTGAACGGTTGTTTTCGCCGTATGCCATCGCTATCCTGCCGCAGTTGAATTCAATCTTTTGATTGAACGCTATAGTCTTGCAAACAGCCTCGGCAGCCTGTTTTGCAGCCGAATAAATATAGGTGTACCGCGGCTCGAAATAGTCCGCTTTTATGTACTCGTCCATCTCGTACTCGTTCATCGTGCCTGCAAGAACAAACTTTTTGCAGCCTATTTTTACTGCTTCGGTAATTGCATCTCCTGCGCTTGCGGCGTTTGAAAGCTGCAAACGGTAATCCTTAAACGGCTCACCGAAAACGCCCTGCCAAGCAAAATGATAGAAAACGTCTATATCGTCCTTTATCATCTCGTGCAGATGTTCGTACTTTGTAAAATCAGCAATTACCGGAATAAAGTTGTCTTTGCCTGAATGGCGTTCGAGAGCTTTTTCGGATATGTCAACGCCGTAGACAGTTATACCTCTGCTCAAAAGAAACTCAGTCAGCGCCCCGCCTATGAAACCTCCTGCGCCTGTAACTATTGCCTTTTTCATCCGTTTTCACCTACGGTAAAGTTGACATCGCTTAAAGCGAGCGTCGGGGCTTTTGTATCCTTTACGGAGATAATAGGGCTGTCTGTTCCCCAATCAATGCCAATCTCTGGGTCGTTATATGCGATTGCCCTGTCATACTCGGGATAGTACCACTCATCGACCTTGTAAAGCACCTCGCAGTTATCTTCAAGGGCTATAAACGCGTGACCGAAGCCCGACGGAATCCATATTTGCTTGCGATTGTCTGCCGAAAGCTCCACCGCTACCCACTTTTTAAAGGTCGGGGAATCCTTTCTGAGGTCTACTGCATAATCCATAACGTGACCGCGCGTGCATCTCACAAGTTTGAGTTGCGGTTTGGGATTATTCTGGAAGTGTATTCCGCGAATCGTCCCCTTTTTCAGCGAAAAGCTGTGATTATCCTGAACGAAAACGGTGTTGATGCCGTATTGTGCCATTGTTCGTGACGAATAAGTTTCGCAGTAGTAGCCTCTGTAGTCCTCAAAATATGTAGGCTCAATGACCTTTACGCCCGGGAGCTCAAGCTCGGTTATTTTCAGTGTTGCCATAATTATTCTCCTCTCACTTCATCAACAAGCTCAGCCTGTTTAAGAATCTTTTTATAGTTTTCTTCTCTTACTTTGTCGTCGCTCACGCACCTGCAAAAATGCTCAATAGACTTTCCAAAAGTATCATCGGCACTCAGCTTTACTGTTTCGGTCTCATTGCCTATCGTTATCTCGGCAGTAGGCTCAAAGCCGTCGGGAGCGGTAAGAATTCGCCCTGTTCTCAGAAAGCCCTTGCTGCCCCAGACCTCGAGTTCACACTTATAGCTGTTGTCCATGCCGAACGAAAGCTGCGCGGTCACCCCGTCGGCGTTCACCATCGCGGCGCTGCCGTAGATGTCAACATCAAAGCCGTCGGTGTAATTGAGTTTTGAGTATGCAATTTTTGCACTGTCGCCTAATAGCATAGTGGCAAGCTTTATAGTGTAGCCTCCGCAGTCCAAAAGCGCGCCTCCGCCGAGGTCTTTGTTATAACGAAAATCGTTTTTCGCACGCTGAGGGAAGCCAAAAGCTATTCTGTAAAGTCTTACGTCGCCAAGTTTGCCGCTTGCGATAACGTCTTGCATCTCGGCGATTTGCTTGTGAAATGCGAACATGTAATTTTCATGCACTGCAAGGCGTTTTTCTTTAGCTGTGTTAATTAAATCTTCGGTATCCGCGAGGCAGGTCGTCGAGGGTTTTTCGAGGAAGATATGCTTGCCGCGATTCAGCGCCTCTTTCGCCCATTTATAATGCAGCGCCGGTGGCAAAGGCAGATAAATTGCGTCTACGTCGTCTGATGAAAGCAAATCTTCATAGCTGTCATATACTTTTCCGCCGTACTCTTTTTGGAAATTTTCCGCCTTTTCCTTCTCCGACAAAATTAACGTTTCGTCAGGCTCGTTGTCTCCGAACCATTCTTTTGCGTTTGCGTGTGCTACTCCTATATATTCGGCGCAGTCGAGCTTTTGAATCGCTGGCATAAATCTGCGAAAAGCTATTTCCGACGGGCATATAATGCCGATTCTTACTTTATCCATATCACCACTCCAATACCGCAAGAAGATTGCGGAGCTGTATGTTAAGGCAATTATTTACCTTAACAAGCATGTTTAACGTCTTATAATCTGACCAGAAATATCCGGGCGGGAGTGAATCAATCTCATTCTCCTTAATTTCGATAATCATGTTGCGATTTTGCTCATGATAGAAGCGCCCGCCCTCCTCTGAAAGGAGCGTGTCGAAGATTACACCGTCATTATGCTTAAGCTTCTCGTCGAAGAGCTTGTCCACATCGTTGAGCGCGCCTTTGCGTATGTATTCGCGTTGGACTGTTGGCCCGAGTTCTATGCCGTCAAAACAGCCGATTTCGGGAGTCGCCCTCACAAGAAATTCCTTAACACCGTTATGCACACGGGTTATTAGACCGAATGTCGCTATCCCGGAGGCTTCAAAAAGCGGCTGGCACCAATGCCTGACTTCGCGTCCTTCGATTTCGATGTCGCAAAATACAACCTTGAAACTGTACGGCTCCTTACAGACGAATTCACCGTTTTTCATCTCCCAATTTTCAAGAGAAAACAGCGGCACGAGCTCACGCTTTCGCTCCTCAAACATCTTAAAATTGTTTATGTACTGATATATTTCCGGAAGATAATCTCCGCCGCCCTGTACCGACCTTAACAGCGTTATGTCCGAAAATTCGGACTGATAATTTTCGATTGGCAGGCAGGATAAAACCGTGCGGGTGTCCATATTTACCAAATTTTCTTCCCGCATGAGTTCTTTAATCTGCTTAAGGGTCATCCACATATGCGACGGCAGGACTTCGACGTCCTCATCGACTTCGATTATGATATTTCGGTTGCGCTTGCCCAAAAATCTTGACGATTGCTCAGATTGGATTTGGTCGACGATGATGCGGTATTTCGAGGCGTTGATGAAGTAGTCGAGGTACGCCGGCCGAGCGCCGCCGTGCTTTTGGGTGAAGTT
>CANQGH010000054.1 GCA_947601845.1 uncultured Bacilli bacterium
ATGGTCGGGAAAACAGGATTTGAACCTGCAACCCCTTGGTCCCAAACCAAGTGCTCTACCAAGTTGAGCCATTTCCCGATATGGTGCACCCAATAGGAGTCGAACCCATAACCTTTTGATCCGTAGTCAAACGCTCTATCCAATTGAGCTATGGGTGCATTTTATACCTCAAATAGGGAACTTTTCTTCTTATAAAGTAATAATCATAAAAATGGTGGCTCCGAATGGAATCGAACCATCGACACAGGGATTTTCAGTCCCTTGCTCTACCGACTGAGCTACAGAGCCATAAATGGCGGTCTCGGCGGGACTTGAACCCGTGATCTTCTGCGTGACAGGCAGACGTGGTAACCACTGCACTACGAGACCTTTTGGTTGCGGGAGTAGGATTCGAACCTACGACCTTCGGGTTATGAGCCCAACGAGCTACCGGACTGCTCCATCCCGCGATATTTAAATTTTAAATGGCGGAGGAAAAGGGATTCGAACCCCTGCGCCGCTTGCACGACCTGTCGGTTTTCAAGACCGATCCCTTCAACCAGACTTGGGTATTCCTCCAAAATGGTGCCTAAGGCCGGACTTGAACCGGCACGAGGTTTGAATCTCGCAGGATTTTAAGTCCTGTGCGTCTACCTATTCCGCCACTCAGGCATCAAAACGCTTCCTAATTGGTAGTCCCAAATTACAGAAGACTATTTGATTATAACTTAATTTGAACTTTTGTGCAAGTCTTTTTTACTCTTTTCTTTATATTTATGCTCATTTTATACTATACTCCTACAAAAGAGCCACGTTTTTTTAATAATAACTTTCTTATCCAATCTACTGGAATGACTGTTGCCGCTAGCAAAACCATTAAAATAAATTCATTTATGTTCAGACCGGTCGTTCTAAAAACAGTACCACCCTTATAAATAAGTAATATTTGCACTGCTATAATGAAACTCATAATTATTATAAATACCTTATTTTTAGTAATATTTGCCAATATATTTATTCGACTCGTTCGTGCATTAAAACTATTAAAAATATCAATAAATATAAATAATCCAAAAAAAGCCGTCATTAAATAATCTGTATTTTCTCTAAAAAGTTTAAATATATTTGGTGATTTTAAAAATACAACACACAATATTGCTGAATATATGCCAGTAAAAATGATTTCACTAATCATATAGCCATTAATGATAGATTCTGTTTTCTTTTTTGGCTTTTCATACATATATTCAATAAGTGGTGGTTCGAATGCAAAAGCCAATCCCGCCAAGGTATCCATGACCATATTAACCCAAAGCATTTGAATAACTGTAACTGGTGTATCAACTCCAATGAATGGGCAAATAATTGATAAACTTATTGCACACATATTAATTGTTAATTGTACTATAACAAATTTTCTAATACTTTTAAAAATTGTCCTACCGAATAAAACCGCTTTCGATATTGATAAAAAATTATTGTCCAATATTACAATGTCACTAGCCTCTTTGCTCACTTCTGTGCCACTACCCATAGCAAAACCAACATCTGCTTTTTTTAATGCTGGTGCATCGTTTACACCATCGCCTGTCATTCCTACGACCAACCCACTATTTTGAGCAATTTTAACTAATCTACTTTTATCACTAGGTAGGCTTCTCGCAACCACTTTAATCTTTGGTAAAATCTTTTCTACTTCCTCATCTGACTTATTATTTAACTCTTCACTCGTTAAAATGATATCATCATTACTATCAATAATACCTACTTCTTTAGCTACCGCCAATGCTGTATCTTTATTATCTCCAGTAATCATAACAGTTTGAATATGAGCATTTTTTACTAGCTGAAGCCCCTCAATAGCTTCTTTTCTAACTTCGTCTTTAATAAATACGACACCAACTAAACAAAGGCGATTAAATTTGGTGGGAATATACTCATTGCTAGTAGCAAGAACTAGAACTCTAATGCCACGTTTTTGCATTGCAACAATTTTTTCATTTATATAATTTATATTTTTTTCTATATTTCTTTTATTGCCTAATTCATCATAATAGCTATTGCAATATGGTAAAATTACCTCTGGTGCTCCTTTAATTAAATTAATTCGTACCCCATCATCAATGGTTGTAATGCAATATTTAATTTTGCTATTAAAAGGAATTGCGCTTATTTTTTTTATACTTTCATCGATAGAAAAATTATGTAAAAAGCCCAATATTGCCATATCAGTTATATTACCGCCAACTATTTTATTTTGATTTTTATCATAATAGCTAGCAGTATTATATAAAATTGACTTTCTAACTATGTCAAGATATTTAGGATATTTATTCATCTCAAACTCATTACTGTATTCTTTTGAATCGCCAGATAATAAACTAACTACTTCCAATTTACCCTTAGTAAGTGTTCCAGTCTTATCTGTAAAAAGAATATTTAAACTACCTGCTGTTTCAATGCCAACTAATCTCCTTACTAAAACATTGTTTTTGAGCATTCGTTTCATATTAGAGGATAATACCAATGTTATCATCATAGGCAATCCCTCAGGAACGGCCACTACTATAATCGTTACACAGAGAGTTAAAGCATACAAAACATAGTTAAACATAACTGGGAAATTAGTTATAGTGGCACGAATCATTTCTAAATTAAAGTTATTTTTTATGACAATTACTGAAAACAAATAAGAGATTGATACAAATAAAGCTCCTACGTATCCAATTTTACTAATAATATCAGCTAATTTTTTCAATTTTAATTTTAATGGACTCTCAGGCTGCTTTTCTGTTAACTCTTTAGCTAATTTACCATAAGTAGTATTAATACCAACTTGAGAAACTTTCATAGTGGCTTCCTTTGAATAAACTACTGTACCCCTATATACTTTGTTGTTGTCAGTAATATTACCGCTCATTTGATTTATAGCTTCCTTATAAATTTCTTTAGTCTCACCATTTAATGACGATTCATCAACGGTTATGTCACCTTCTATTAAATACCCATCCGCTGGAACCTTATCACCTGTTTGAAGTAAAACTATATCATTTACTACTATTTCATCAACTAATACTTCACGAATTTCATTATTTCTTTTAACCTTACATTTTGTTTGAAGTGCCTCCTCTTGCAACCTATTAAAAGCTTTCTCACTGCCATATTCAGAAAGCGTTGATATAAATGATGCAACAAAAATAGCAATAATTATACCTAATGTCTCAAACCAATCAAAATTTTTAAATAAAAATACAGTTTTAATCATTAATGCTATTAACAATATTTTAATGATAGGATCTCCTAAAGATTCTAGTAACAAGCTAAAAAAGCCATTATTGCTATTAAACTGAATACTGTTGTTGCCATATTTATCTCTACTTTGTAAAACTTCATCATCCGTTAGTCCATTTTTGCCCTTCAAATTATTATAATTCATAGTTTGTCCTCCAATAAATTATATTAAAGGATTGTTTTTTTTATCATTATATTTTAGGCAATTATTCGACAATATATTAATTTTAACAAATATAAAATGCCCATTTATTTATTTTTCATATTTTAATACTACATCAAAAAAACTTATGATGTTTAAATCATAAGTTTACTTCAAAAATGGTGTCCCGCTGGAGATTCGAACTCCAGACCCTTTGATTAAAAGTCAAATGCTCTACCTACTGAGCTAGCGGAACAAATATATGGCTGCCTCGGCTAGATTCGAACTAGCGCATGCGAGAGTCAAAGTCTCGTGCCTTACCGCTTGGCTACGAGGCAATATAAGTGGTGGAGAGAGATGGATTCGAACCATCGAACCCGAAGGAACAGATTTACAGTCTGCCGCGTTTAGCCTCTTCGCTACCTCTCCAAATAAATGGTGCCGAAAACAGGAATTGAACCCGTAACCTATTGATTACAAATCAATTGCTCTACCAATTGAGCTATTTCGGCAAAAAAATGGTGGGCGATATAGGACTCGAACCTATGACCCCCTGCTTGTAAGGCAGGTGCTCTAACCAACTGAGCTAATCGCCCAAAATTACTGCTGGACATTTATAACTATATCATTTGATATTTTATTTGTCAACAAAAATTGATTAATATATTTATTTTTGTTGGTTTTAATCACAATTTTTGTTATCTACCTCAGCTATTTTTGCTTTTATCCACTTATCTAAATTGTCTTTTAATGGAATAAAGCCCCCATTGGTTTCAACAATTTTAGTTTTTTTATGATTGTTTATTCTGTAATCAATATCTTTAATACTTAATTTCACATGGTAATTATCTTCATCGGCATCTACTACTCTAGCTTTGATAGTTTCCCCAATATTAACATAATCATTAATATTACGTACAAAATTGTTAGATATTTCTGAAATATGGATTAGTCCACTATAGTATTCATCTAAAGTAACAAAAATACCATAATTTTCAATACCAGAAACGCATCCTGTTACTATTTTTCCTTTTTCATACTTTGACATGTCATACACCCTCTTGTTGTATTATAGCATCTTATGTTTTTTTTAGCAAATTTCTTTACTATTAATGATAGCAATAGTATACTATTTATTGGTGATTATATGGAAACAGAGAAAAAAATATTAGAAATTATTGACAAAATTAGGCCATTTTTAATTAGTGATGGTGGAAATATAGAATTTGTAAAATTTGAAGATGGAATTGTCTACATTAAATTATTAGGTGCATGTAGTCACTGCAACATGATTGATGTCACGCTAAAAGAAGGAATAGAGTCAATGTTGATTAATGAAATTCCCGAAGTGCTTGGAGTCATAAATGTAGATTGATTTTCTATTTTTTTTAACCACTCAATTTCTGGAATATCATATCTACTTTTTAATAATTTATAGATTAAAAAAACATATTGTTCATATTCGTTCATTCTATCTATAATTGACAAGCACTTTTTTTCATCTAATTTGTTAGCTGTCATTTTTTCAAAATCATCAAAGAAAAATGATGGGAATAACATTCGAGAGAGTAATAGCATGGCACCATATTTTGAAAAGGATACTTCATCAATAAACTGTTTAATATCAGTATCCTTATATGAACTATCTAAAAAAATCATTTTTAAGTATTCAGAGATATCTCTACTGGGATGATCTAGCACTAAATATATAGGATTATATAAATCTTTTAAAGTATAGTTTTTATTAATGCGTTTATGACTAACAACTAACTTATCATGGTAAGTAGGTTTGGATATATTTGAAGCATTTTTTGCATAGTTAATAGCATTTTCTCCCATGCCAATAAAGTAATTAGCATATATTTTTAATCGATTATAATTATGAATATTACTGTTTAAGAAAAATTCAAAATAATCGATTTTTTTTGACCATAAATTTACCCAATTAGATCTATTCAGTTTTTCAATAGTGCCATCTTTTTTGTCTATAACAATATTAGTATCTAGTAAATCTAAAAAATCAAATTTTCTATCTACAATAATATTTTCCATCATCAATATATACCTTAGATTGTTATTAAAAGTTATAATTTGTGAATCTTTATTTAGAATAATTTTATAAAATTCTTTATTGTTATTAATTAATATCTTATTTAATTCATATACATCTTGATAATCAAGCTGATCATCATTTATTTTCTGAAAAATGAAATTATTACCTTGATAAACAAAATAGTAATTATCTTCAATCATTCTAATATTATCTATATTAATATTATAAAAATAGTTAATTACATTTTTCATAAATTTACCTCATTTAATTTTATGTAGTGAAAAAAAAAGAATGATATTTTTCATCATTCTTTTTTAGTTTATCTTTTTCTTCCTTTTTCAAGAGCTGTTACTTCATTATTAATGTCTTGGGATTGTACAAATACATTTGCCCTTTTCTTTTCTAGTTCTTCAGCCTTTGTTACCATATCTCTCACTTGATGTTCTTTTCGAAATGCGGCATCTTCAACGGCAAGTACCTCCTTTAATTGTTCGGCATATGAAATACACTTTTTATGTGTCTCATTTTCGCTTTGCAATTGTTTATTAGCATCATCTAATCTTTTTTGGGCAGCATCCTCTTTAGCACTCCAATCTGCTAATCTACGTTGTGCCTCTTCTCTTCTTCGTATAAGATTTTCCATTGCTGCAGGGGTAGTAAGCGCCTCAAATGTTTTCAAATCAGACCCTGAATATGCCCTATCAGGCGAAGAACCAGCCTGAATAGGCAAACCTTTCTCTTCAGTAGGTCTATCCAATGACCCGTTACTAGAATTTTCAAGAGGTTGTTCTACTTTTGGAACAGGTACATTCTCCATTGCCACAGGAGGAGTAAGAGTATCAGAGGCTTTAGAATTAGACTCTGAATATGTACTAGCAGGAGAAGCACTGAATTGAATAGGCGAACCTTTCCCTTCAGTAGGTCTATCCAATGACCCGTTACTAGAATTTTCAAGAGGTTGTTCTACTTTTGGAACAGGTACATTCTCC
>CANQGH010000055.1 GCA_947601845.1 uncultured Bacilli bacterium
AAATAAAAAAACAGTTGAACGACTTAATGTCTATAAGCATATTTAAATTGACATTTCATTTTTCAATTAAATTTGTTGAAAAATATGTGAAATACTTTGTAATATAATGATTTTTTTGATAGAATAATGTATATGAGGAGATGATGTCATGAGCATATTTAGAAGTTTATTCGATCATGAGTATAAAGAATTAAAAAAATTTACAGCTTTAGCTGATAAAATAGTGGCTTTAGAAGAAGATTATACTAAGTTATCAGATTATGAGTTAAGAGCTAAGACTGATGAATTTAAAGATAGGTTAACTGCTGGAGAGAG
This sequence comes from uncultured Bacilli bacterium, assembly GCA_947601845.1. Taxonomy (GTDB): domain Bacteria; phylum Bacillota_I; class Bacilli_A; order RF39; family UBA660; genus RGIG3091. The sequence continues at coordinate 316 of CANQGH010000055.1, forward strand.
TCTTGATGATATTTTAGTTGAAGCCTTTGCTACAGCAAGGGAAGCCTGCTTTCGTGTTATTGGTGAAAAACCTTATTACGTGCAAATCTTAGGAGCTATTGCTATTCATTATGGTAATATAGCAGAAATGAAAACAGGTGAAGGTAAAACTTTAACTAGTGTTATGCCGGCATATTTAAATGCGCTTACTGGAAATGGTGTTCATATTGTTACTGTTAATGAATATTTGGCTGATCGTGATGCTAATTGGATGGGCAATATTCATAGATTTTTAGGCCTTACAGTTGGTACTAATTTAAGAAGTTTAACTCCACAAGAAAAACGAGAACAATATAATTGTGATATTTTATACACAACTAATAATGAGTTAGGATTTGATTATCTTCGTGATAACATGGTGGTTCGTAGTGAAAATAGAGTTCAACGTGGACTTAACTTTGCTATTATAGATGAAGTTGACTCAGTGTTGATTGATGAAGCTAGAACCCCTTTAATTATTTCTGGTGGGGAAATGAAAAGTGCTAGTTTGTATACAGATGCTGATAGTTTTGCTAAAAGTTTAAAGAATGATGATTATATTTATGATGAAAAAACTAAAAGTGTTAGTTTGAGCGAGGATGGAGTTAAGAAAGGTGAAAAATACTTTAAAGTAGATAATCTATATGATATTAATCAAACTACTTTAGTTCATTACATTAACCAAGCCTTGAAAGCTAATTATTCAATGCGAAAAGATGTTGATTATGTTGTGCAAGAGGGAGAAGTTATCATTGTTGACCAATTTACTGGACGTCTTATGAAAGGCCGTGCTTTTAGCGATGGACTTCATCAAGCAATTGAAGCTAAAGAAGGAGTAAAGATTCAACAAGAAACTAAGACTCTTGCCACTATTACTTTCCAAAACTTGTTTAGAATGTATAAAAAATTATCCGGTATGACAGGTACTGCAAAAACAGAAGAAGAAGAGTTTAGAAATATTTATAATATGTATGTAATTTCTATTCCTACTAATAAAGAAGTAATAAGAGATGATGAACCAGATTTGGTCTATGCGACTAAAGTGGGTAAATTTAAAGCTTTAGTAAATGAAATAGAGAGAAGATATAAATTAGGACAACCAGTACTAGTAGGTACTATTGCTATTGAAACTAACGAATTAGTTAGTGATTTATTGAGAAAAAAGAAAATTCCACATGAAGTATTAAATGCTAAAAATCACGCTAGAGAAGCTGAAATTATAGCTAAAGCTGGTGAAAAAGGTGCCGTTACTATCGCAACTAATATGGCTGGTCGTGGTACAGATATTAAATTGGGCGAAGGTGTAAAAGAACTTGGCGGGTTGTGCGTATTAGGAACTGAACGTCATGAATCTCGTCGTATTGATAATCAGTTAAGAGGACGTTCTGGACGTCAAGGAGACCCTGGATTTACTCAATTCTATGTATCTATGGAAGATGAATTAATGGTACGTTTTGGAACAGATAGAATTAAGACGATGTTACAAACGTTAGGCTTTACTGATGAACAAGCTATAAAGAGCAAAACTTTCTCCAAAGCTATTGCCACTGCTCAATCAAGGGTTGAAGGAAATAACTTTGATATTCGTAAACAATTGTTACAATATGATGATGTTATGAATAATCAAAGAGAAATTATATATGCTAAGAGAAATGATATATTAGATGGTGGTTCTATTCATAATACAGTGCTAGAATCTATAAAAAACCATGTTACTGATTTAGTTAAATCGCATATATATCCAGAAGGGCATTTAACTAAAAATGATATTGAAGAAATAGTCGAATTTGCTAATGAAAACTTACTAAGAAAAGATTTAAAAGCTAAAGATTTAGAAGGTAAAACACCAGAAGAGATTATCGATATTATTTATAATCGCATTATTGAAGAATATGAAGATAAAATTAAAGTAGTTCCAAAAGAAATAAGTGATGAGTTTGAGAAAGTTATTGAGTTAAACATTATTGACAAATATTGGACCGAACATATTAATACTATGTCTCATTTAAGAGAAGGCATTCATTTAAGAAGTTACGGTCATGATGATCCACTTCGTGCCTATACTGTTGAAGGATATGAGATGTTTGATGCTATGCTTCAAAATATTGATAAAGATGTTACCATTTTCTTAGTAAAATCTGAAATTAAACAAAATATTGAGCGTAAAGAAGTATCTAAAAATAAGATAACTAATGATGGTAAAGATGCAATTAAAGCACAACCTAAAAAAAGTACTAAAGTAGGCAGAAATGATCCTTGCCCATGTGGAAGTGGAAAGAAGTATAAAAACTGTTGTGGTAAATAGACCGTAAAATAAGGGTTTGCGAGATTTTGAAAAATGAAAAAAATTGCAAAAAAACCAAAATGTTTGTAAAATGTTTGTAATTTATAAAGAGATAACATTGGATTGTTACCTCTTTTGAATTTGCGACTATTAATTTAGTATTAGAAAAACAAGAAATATGGTATTATTAATGTAGGTAGGTGATAAATATGCCTGTACATTTTAATTCTTTTATAGCCGATGAAGAAGAGTCATTAAGAGAAAAATTATTTTCTGATATTGTAACTAAATATACAGAAACCGCAGATAACGTATTTGTTAATGATGATAAAACAAAAATACATATGACTTCATTCTTTAAGGATGAGTATTCAAATAAGGAAATAGGAAAAGTAGTAATTACTCTAATAGTAAGAACTGATAATATCGAATTGGTCGATGTAGATATTGTATTACTATCAAATCATAAAACTAAGTTATGCTTTGAAGAAAAGTTAGATCAATCCTCAGAAGCAAATGAGTATTATTTAGTATGTGATTTAAATGAAGAATACTATTTTGATATTGAAACAGTAAACAGATACATTATTCCTGCACAGGATATAGAAAAAAATAAGATAGGTGCCTACTTGTCTGCCTTTCCTTTTCAATTAGATGTTTTTGAAAATGAAGAAGAAATGAATAAAATTTTAGGATTAGGTGAAGAAGTTGACATACCATCCATTGGTAAAAAAGCGATTACTATGAGTCAAAAAATGATGTCTGATGGAAGAATTATGACAGGCGATGATGAACCATGTTCGTTTATTATTGGCAAAGTAATAAATTTTAAAGATGTTAAAGTAAATATTGCCGATAATTATGTTGAATTTAAAATAATATATTTAGATACTGGAGTTGGAAATATGCCAGTAGCTGTAAATAGTGAAAACTTTGATTTGAGTAAATTAAAAAAAGGTGCTTTAATTGGAATGATAGCTAATATTAAAGCGGACCTAGATGAAAAATAATATTGACCCTTTTTTTAAAATCATGGTATTATAAGTATGTACTTATGGAGGACATTCATATTTATCTATTATCTTGAACGGATGCAAACAATGTTTGTAATTTGTTTGTAAAATATCAGTTTTACATAGTAACAATAGTTCTATAAATAACATAAATACTAAATGTTACCGAACCCTCAAACCATTGAAATAACAGTAATAACACAAATATTATAAATAACATAAATACTTAATTTGAATGAGCTTGCGGAAGTGGAAAGAAGTATAAGAACTGTTGTGGCAAATAAACTCGCGAACCCTTATAAAATAAGGGCAAAACGATTTTTTTCTTGTTCCGATTTTTAGGCAATTTTTAATGAAAAATAACGATTAGATAAGTTTTAGATAAGCTTTTTAAATGGTTAAAATTTAAAAATGGATTATTTTATGATATAAAAATACGAAAAAAGAAGGGCGGATTTGGTATGAATAAAGAAATATTAAAACAAATAAAGCAAGAATATAATGAACTTCATAAAATTGCAAAAGGAGATTTAAAAGAGATTGAAGAACTTGAAAAAAGTCCAATAGTGCAACGATATAAATATTTATTAAATATAAAAAAGTCATTCGATAGAGTGGATGATTGTTATAGACAATCCCATATTTTTGGAGAAATTATTAATAAATATGGTAATGGATTAATTGAACCAACCAATAATTTATGGTTTTGGTTCTTAGATGGTTCTGTTAGTAAATATGAAGAGATGTTTAAAACAGTATTAGATGAAACTGATAAAGATAGAATTGTTTGTATATATTTAGATCTTGAAAATTCAAAAAAGGTTATTGTTGTTCCTATAGAAGAGCAAGATACTTTTGAAGCAATGCATAAAGTCATAAGAGGTAAAAGGACAATATTTAATGCTCAAGACCGTTATTTTAATGCAAGATATGAATATTTCAATTTATGCATAAATGAAGGGCAAGAAATAGCTATAAGAACAATGTTACATGAAGAAAATTGTCGGCTTGAGGAAACTAAAAAAGTTAGGAATGAAGAGTTAAAGGACTTAAATGACTACTTGAATTATAATTTAATTTCTCAAGAAGAATATGAAAAAAGAAGGCAACTAGTTTTATCAAAAAAATAGTATAAAGTAAATTTATAATTATACTAGAAAAAGAATGTTAAGTGCTTTATCTTTTCCTTTTGATTTTTGAGAATAGGACAATTTTAGCAATGTAAAGTTAAAAGTTAAATTTTACTTTACAATGATAGTTAATTATTAAACAGCCACTTGTAAAAATAAAAATTCTTACAAAAAATCTGGAATTATGTTATACTTAACAAGTAATACATTTGACACATGTAGTGCTATGCACATAAATCTGATTACAGAGATGTATTTAGAAATATGTGATAGCTCTAGGTGTGTTTTTTTGTTGCAAAAAGGAGGTGAATTTTTATGCCTACAAACAAAAAAGAAAGAGCTTTATTTGCTTTGATTACAGTAATTATTACAGTGCACGCTTATGTATTTTATAGTTTGTATGTTGTAAATGGGTCAGCACTTATAAATGCAACTGGTGCAACTAGTGTAATAAATGCCATTAATAAACTTGGTGGAGTTTATATGTTTGGTCATTATTTACCTATATGGGCTGTTGTTTTAGTAGAATTTTGTTTCGCTTATTTAGCTGAAATGCTAATCGGACAACCTTTTTCTTTTAAAATGGCTTGTAAAAACTTTAATATTGAAAAAACGAATCCAGTTCATTTTGAAACAACGGTAATATGTGCTACTGTAGGGATAATGGTTCCTGTAATGAGTTTTATAGCAGCATGGCTATACTATCCTTATTATATGGGATTTAATATATTTACTTTGTTAGCTAATTGGTTAAAATTAATTTGTTTTAATTTCCCATTTGCGTATTTCTCTCAATTATTTTTTATTCAACCATTTGTTAGACAAATATTTAAAATAATTTTTAAAAGAAAATAATAAAAATTATTCTTATGAAAAAAATAAATTTATGTTATAACCCGACTTCCGTAGATAATTAGGTATAAAAAGCACTGCAAACCTTTATTGTAAAAGGAAAAGCAGTGTTTTA
>CANQGH010000056.1 GCA_947601845.1 uncultured Bacilli bacterium
CAATCCCCATAAGCTACCGAATCATTATTTAATATTTTTTCATGTTTAGAAAAATCTATTTTTCTAAATTCTCCAGCAAATTCATAAACATCTTGAAATAAGTATTTATGAACATATTTTAAATAATCTACAGATAATTCAAAATTATCAATTTGTAATAATTCTACAATTCTAGTAGAAACTAAATCACATTCCATTTCATTATGATTTATATCGTTTTGTTTTTCTTTTTCAATATAGTATTCTTTTAAATCTTTTTCTACTTGTTCTATAGTAAGATTTCCTTCTACATTATCAGTAATAAGTTTTTCAAAATACTTAGAAGGTTTCAAATTATCTACTTCTTGAAGACCTATAGCCATATTCCACTGTAATTGTTTAACGTAACCTTGAGATTTTACTTCTTCAGTGTATTCTACATTACTAGAATCTAAATCTTTTTCACTCATTTAAATACCTCCTATCTAACTGCATAATCAACTAAAGTACTAACTTTATCATAGATATTAAAAGTTTTTGAATATTCTAATAATTTGTTAATATCTTTATCTTCACTTTGAAAATAAGCATGAAGAATTTCATTTTGTAATTTAGAATCGAAATTATTATCCTTAAGTACATCGCATATGCACCTTTCAGCATTATATATTTTAATAGGATTGTTAAACATATCTTTTACTTCAATAATTCCAAGATCAAAATATTTATCAGATGCATAATGAATTTTATAATCACTTATTATTCTTTTGTTACTATTAATAGTAACTTCATTTTGCTTTGGTAATTCATTAATTAAACCTAGTAAACTTAAAGCACTCTGATATGAAAATATGGCATTAGGATATCTTAATTGGAAAACATATTCATCATCAACTAATAAATTGCTATCTATATATATTCCATGAGAAACCTTTTTTATTATCCCTTTATCAAGATATTTTTTTATTAATGGCTTACTAATATTTAAATTCAAAAAATCTGATGTAAGTATATACCCATGATTACTATTTAAGAAATTTTTAATTTTAGTTTCGTTATCCATAGCATCACCATTTACTTTCATAACAATATTATATCATTTCATCAAATATAAGTAAATTTAATTTGAGTAAAATGTTAAAGATATGATTATTAAATATATTATTCACTTTTGAAGTTTGCAGAGTATTAGTATATAAACTATCAAGCATGGTGTTCACACACCCTAAACTTGTTAGGGCCTATCCCTAAAACCCTTTAAAATAATCTCTGATAATTATAAAATTTTTAATAAAATTACTAAATAAATCTTCTTGCAATAATGGCAAATATTTAACAATACTATTTTATATTTAGTATAGATCACTTTCAGTTAAATCTTTTAATGTATGAATATTCACATTTACCTTAAATGCTTTTTTACTTATCAAATAATCTTCCACTACAAACATATCTTTAATTCGCCATTTTAGTTTTGGTAAATTAAATTCCTTTACTATATCATCTATGTGAATTTTAACCCAATCTACTCTTTTTTTATGTTTCACATAAAAACATTTTGGATTTTCAACATCAAACATTTCTTTATATTCATTATGTATTTCATAATAATTTTTCGAAATATTAAAATGTTTTGTTTCAATAATTCCTATTGTTTTTTTCTTTATTGAAATATACAAAATATCAATATCTCCTAAAGTATTATTGTTTTCATCTGATATATTCTTTTTATTTATTTTTTTTACGTTCTTTTTAACTATTAGTGAGTCAAAATCAGACATATAGTTATAAACATGATCATTGAATGTTCTACCTTTTATATTATTTCTTTTAGATACATAATCCTTCATCTCTTTTGAATATGCATGAAATATACCTTCATTAATTATACTTAATAAATAATAAACAGAATTAATAAGTGTTCTATATCCAACAATATATAAATCGTTATTTTTTATTAATGGCCTCCTAGTAAATGATAATGGTCTATTAAATCTCCAAGGATAAACGTCCTCTTTAGTGTAAGGATTAGGAGGATTAATAAAGTCTTCTCTTTCCTCTAGTGATAATGAATCCATTATTTTTTTTATTAAATCATATGAAAGTGATCTTTTGACATTAGATTTAACATCCTCTATTTTTATTTCTAATATATTATCATAATTTTCTTGAAATAGTTCAAGAATTGTAATAGTAACTTCAGTATAATCATTAAATGAATAACCAAATTCACTATAAAAAGCTTGTTCAAAATTATCATCATTATTAGTAATTTTCGGTAAATAATTAGCTATTCTTTTTGTGTTTTCTATACCTTTTATACTATTTTTACTCAACATAGATTTTTTCATCCACATATTTATCCTATTTGCTGAAGTTTTATCAAACCCTATTCTATTTGAATAAAGAAAGCTTATGTCAGAATTTATCATTTCATAATGAAGTAAATCACCAGCATATGCCCACTCAATAATTTGCGATGAAATAGCAATACTGTAATTCAAATCATAAAAAGATACTTTTCTATTTCCACTTTCTTTGAACGAACTTACCAGTTCAATCACAAATTTTAATGCAACCGACAATTCAGTCATATTATTTATATTATTTTCAATTTCTTCTTTGTGCTCTGGATAGCAAGTTATATCATTAGCATAATAACGTTGTCGAATAAGTAAATTTCCCAAATTACAATCATAAATTTTATACAAATAGAAAATTAAATCACGTTTATTATATTTTTTTAAATCATCAATCAATTTTTTATATAAAAAATCAACTACATAATTTAATACTTTATCATCTTTTATAATGCCATAGTCATATTTTTTTTCTTTTTTCAAATATAAACCTATTTCATCTAAAATAATATTTACTTGAGATTTTGAGACTTGATTATAATTTTTGCTATCTGATGGTATCATATATGCATCATTAATTGAATCTATATTAATTGTTTTTCTTTTGTAAGGATTTTTAAAAACTTTATCTATTTTTTCTTTATCAACATGAATATTATAATCATTGCTTAGTATTCTTAATAAATATTTAATAAATTCTTTTTCGTGACCATTTGTATCATAATTAAAATAATTACATAATTCTTCTGTTATATAAAGTTTCAAAGTATTAGTTTCAATGTCATATTTAAAAATTTTAGAAATATCATCTACTACTTGCATTGGCCTTATCCCATATTGTAACTTTTCATCTATAATTAAATTTATTATTATGTTATATTCATCACATTGAAAGGGTAATAATTCATTAAGCCAGTATGATATCAAATCTGACATCCATTGATACAAATTATAACCATACATATTTTCATTTTCATTAATAATCCAAATTACAGAATTATTATCCATAAGAACTTTGTTTAATATTTTATCTAAAAACAGTTGTGGAGCAAAATATATTGACCTGTCAATCTTTATAACTTCTATAAGAGACCCTTTTTTATAAAAATTACACAACTTTTTAGATTCTCGTATATATGATTTTAAAATATAATCACTACTATATTCGCCGACAATACTGATAAAAGCATCTTTTACATCTATATCATCATTAATATAGAACGAATAACCATTATTTGAAAATAACGCTACAAAATTTAATTCACTAAATAAATTTTTTTTATAATGATTTAATCTTTTCCTAGCATCAATATATTCTCCAAGAAAAAATTTATTATTTTCTTCATTTATTGAAATAGCACTCAATTCATATAAAGATAATATTAAAATATTATTTAAATTACAACCCTCTAAAGAATATAAAAAATCTCTCCCAAGAGTATAAGGTGATACAACAACAAAAATTTTATTTGAATCTATAGCATTAGAAATCGCAAATTTTGATAAATATGATAATCTTTGAGATATGAAATCATTTTTTCTATTAAAAATAACATTACTATTTTCAATATCAAAATTAAAATTATTACCAGTATCAAAAAGTTGGATATTAATTACTATACCATCATTTCCAAACAAAAATAATTTTTCTTCGTAATCAGTATCTTTGATTAATTTTACCTCTTGTGGATTTAGTTCTTGACATCCTAACATAAAAAATTTTTTACTAAGTTCTAATGAATTTAACTTATTATATTCTTCAATAAAATTAATACTTTTTAATTCATATGTTTCTTTTATCAAAATTCTAAAAACTAATGGTAATATGCATGTTATATCCAATAGCACATAATCATTGTTATATTTAACAAAAGGCTTAAATATAAATTTAGGCTCTTCATAACATAAAATTTCATCTTTTTTTATACTTTCAAATTCTGTAACATATTTGTTTATTTTATTACCAAAGATACTTTCCATTTTTTTAAAATTAACAATAATTTTTTCTTTATAATTATCTAAAATACTCTTACAAGGTATAAATATTTCTTCCTCAGTAGAAAAAAATTTTAAATTTTCCATTTTTATATCTAACGATTTTACAACATTATTAGAAAAGGATAATAACCCATTTATTATATTTTTTATCTCATTATATTGAGTATAATTAATTTTTCTCTTATTAATTTCGAAAATTTTTAAAATATTACTTAAATAAATAGGAGATAATGAATTATTTCCCATAAATACAAATGGATTTTCATAATATAGAATTGGCAATACAAATGGAAATTCAGGTGGATCAACCATTAAAGATATAGATGATTTTTCAAACTGTTTAACTATTTTTTTAAAAGTAGTTATACTCATTTTATTTTGTGAATTTTTTGATGGTATACTTAAAGCAGCATTTATCATTGACTGAAATATTACTGATTTAGATTGATTTTGTGGAAATAACATTAGAGCAGATACACTCATCAAAAAATCAATATTATCATATTTAGAAATTTCATTAACTAAATCTTTTATATTTAAAGCATTCTTTTGATTAATTTTGTTTAATTCATTATCTATTGCATAATTCATAGACATCCTCCTTAATATGAAAAAAATATCATAATAATGATATCTCAACTATAAATAGTATAGCACATTTATTCATATAAAAAAATAAACACATTTAAATGTTATGAAACATTTTTTATTTATATTTTTTTGGCTTTAATTGTTATACATTAGTTACACAATGACTATCTCCTCCTCCTGCATTTATGTGATTAGACAGAACAATTACGCTAGGATCGTCACCATAAGCTGATAAAATTCTATCTACCCTTTCATTTCTATCTAACGTCCTATCAGTATCCCTAGTTAAAGTTACGGGAATACCTAAATCTTTAAAACGATCATACATATACTTCGATACTTCTAAAGAAAAATCTTTTTCATAAATATTACCATTGACAGCACCCGGATCATCTCCGCCATGTGCAGGAATAGGAAAAGTCCAAAAATATCATTATTTCTTAAAATTCAATGTTCCATTCTATTTCTATATCTC
>CANQGH010000057.1 GCA_947601845.1 uncultured Bacilli bacterium
AACGGTACGTGTGGTGGTGTGAGAGGGCATCATATCAATATATAAATTTTATTGAAAATTTGCTCTACTCGATTGTTAAAATCGACATTTAACTTAAGATTTTATGAGGTTTAGATGTTAAAGTAATACTTTTATATAGAGTTTAGATAGTAAAATTTTTATGTTTTATATGAATACAGTATAATTTTTTCACAAAAAATGGTAAAATATTTACATAAAGGAGAGTTTGTATGAAGTCAAAACAACTAATTTTTAATATAGTAGCAACATTACTTGCCTTTGTGGTAAATACAGGAATTAGCTTCTTTTTAACACCATACATAACTAGTAGTATTGGAGAAGAAGCTTATGGATTTATTGCGTTAGCTAATAATTTTGTAATGTATGCAAGCCTGGTTACTATAGCTTTGAATTCAATGGCTGGCCGTTTTATAACCATCAAAATACACCAAGGGAAATTGGAGGAGGCCAATAAGTATTTTACTTCCATTCTTATTGCTAATATTTTCTTTACGGTTATATTAATATTACCTAGTGCATTGGTGGTTTATTTTTTAGATGACTTTCTTACTATTTCCAAAGAGCTTATCTTCGATGTAAAACTTTTATTTGCACTAATTTTTATAAATTTTTTCTTGAGTATAATAAATGCTACTTATTCAACAGCGACATTTGTTAAAAATAGACTTGATTTATCATCAAAAGTCAATATTGTCTCTTATTTATTGAGAGCAGGATTATTACTTGTTTTATTTGCCATATTAGTTCCACGCGTATCATATATGGGAATAGCATCTTGCGTTGTATCTATATATGTTTTGATAATGAATATATATTATACTAAGAAATTGTTACCTAATATTTCTGTCAAGAAAAAGTATTTTGATATAAAGAAAATAATACAAATTATTAAATCTGGTATATGGAATACTATAACTAAATTGGGACAGATACTAACTGATGGGTTGGACTTGCTTGTAACTAATATATTTATTAGTCCTAAAGCAATGGGACAATTTGCTATCGTAAAAACAATTACAACTTGCCTAAATTCTTTTGTATCAACATTCGCTGGCGTTTTTTCTCCACAACAAACGATTGATTATGCTAAAGGGGATTTAGAAGTTGTCGTTGATGATATAAAATTTTCCATGAAACTTACGAGTTTTATTTCTAATATACCTTATGTCTTTTTAGTAGTTTTTGGTTTTTATTTTTATAAACTTTGGGTACCTGATGTAGATACTAACATTCTTAATATTTTGTCAATTTTATCGGTGTTATCACAATTAACTTTAAGTTCAATTGTACCTTTATGGCAAATCTTTACTATTACTAATAAATTAAAAGTTAATTCACTTGTAACAGTTGGCACAGGACTTTTAAACATTTTAATAGTGTTTATCTTAGTTAATACTACTGACTTAGGTGTTATTGCTATAGCGGGTGTATCTTCAATAACAGGGGTTATTAAGAATATTACATATACGCCAATTTATTCGGCACATTGTTTGGGAGTAAGTAAAAAGACATTTTATCCTGAAATATTTAAAAATCTTTTTGTAACAACTTTATTAATATTAATCAATTTGGTTGTATATTCTATTTTTCCTATTGATACTTGGGCAAAATTATTTATAGCTATTGTAATCTGCGGTATTATAGGCGTCGTATTAAATTATTTATTGTTGTTCTCTAAAGAAGAAAAAAGGGCTTTTCTTGGAATAATAAAAAAATTTGTTAAGAAATTTTCTGGGCTAGAGAAATTAATTTGGAATATTAGAGTGAGATTAAGAAATATATATTGGTTATATTATGGATTTAAAAAAATAGATAATAATAAAATTATTTTAGATAATTTTAATGGTAATGGTTACGGAGAGAGTCCTAAATATATTGCCGAATCACTTATTAAAAGAAATCCTAATTATGATTTAGTTTGGGTATTGAATGAAAAAAACATACATAAAAGTGATATAGTACCTAGTTATGTTAGAACTGTTCTTTATGGTAGTAAAGAATGGATATATGAGCAGTGTACTGCTAAAGTTTGGATTGATAATGTTAGAAAAACGTATTTCTTTAGAAAAAGAAAAAACCAAATATATATCCAGGCTTGGCATGGCGGAATAGGGGTAAAACAGGTAGAAAAAGATGTTCAAAGTATGCTTGCTAAAAAATATATTAAGTACGCTAAAAGGGACTCTAGTAAGGCTGATTTGTTTATTAGTGACAGTAGTTGGGAAACCGATTTATATAGAAGAAGTTTTTGGTATAATGGTGAAATTATAGAATGTGGCCTACCTAGAAATGATGTGTTATTTGATAAGGAAGCTAAAAAGCAAATAATTAAAAAGTTAGATAAGTGTTTTGGGTTAGATAAAAAAACTATTAAAATTTTATACGCCCCAACATTTAGAAAAAATTTGGGATTAGATATTTATAAGTTAGAGTTTGATAAGATAGTAAAAGCGGTAGAAAAAAGTTACGGTAGCAAAGCAGTAATTTTGATTAAACTGCACCCTAATGTTATTCATTTAGCTAATGAACTTGAATATAATGCCAATGTTATAAATGCCAATGCTATAATGGATACTCAAGAATTAGAAATATATTCTGATATATTAATTACGGATTACTCAGGTATAATGTTTGACTTCTTATTGATGAAGAAACCATGCTTTGTACACGCTAACGATTTTGATAATTATATGAAAGAGCGACACTTATATTTTGCTTTGTCTAAATTACCGTTCCCTTTGTCTAAAAATGATAATGAGTTAGTTACAAATATTAGTAAATTTGATGAACAAAAGTATTTGAAAAAAATTAACGAATTTTCAAGCAATCATAGAATGGTTGTGACGGGTTCTGCGAGTGATGATATCGCCGATTGGATCGAAAATAAAATGGGAGGTAACAAAAATCATGATAGTTAACAAAATAATAAATACAATTAAGTATAGATGTCATCTTTTAAAAAAATGGTATATAAGGAATATAAAGTATCATAATGTAAAAAATAAAGTGCTTAATGACTTAGTTGTTAGAGATTATGTATACAAAAAGATGAAGAAAAAATATGCTTCAAAAATTGTAAAAAACGATAACAAGTCATCTATCAACACATCTAATAAAGTTTGGATATGTTGGTTTCAAGGAAAAGAAAATGCTCCAGAGTTGATACAAAAGTGTATTGCAAGTGCTGAAAAAAGGTTGAAAAATCATGAAGTAATTATTTTGACATGGGATAATTATAAAGATTATTGTGATATTCCTGATTATATTGTTAAAAAAGTTGAAAGCAAGAAAATAAGTTTAGTGCATTTTTCAGATATTTTACGAGTAAGTGTATTAACAAAACATGGGGGCTTATGGCTTGATTCTACGGTTTTATGCACAACTGATGGATTACCAGATTATATGCACAATGTTCCTCTATTTGTATATAAAGAAATTAATCTTAATTCTAAAGACACCATGCCAACAGCAGCATCTAGTTGGTTAATATATGCAGGTCGTAATAATAATATATTGATGGCTACGCGTGACATGCTTTATAGTTACTGGAAAAAGGAATCATTCTTAAATGATTATTTCCTATTCCATATTTTCTTTAAAATAGCTACCGAAATATATAAAGAGGAATGGGAAGAAGTCCCTAATTATAATAATATTAATCCTCATATGTTACAGTTTGAATTGAGTAAAAAATTCAATAAAAAAAGATGGGAAGAATTAATTTCTATGTCATCATTCCACAAATTAAATAGGCATATAGATTACAGTACCGATGCCTTTACGAATTATGATTATATTTTAAATGATTTTAAAGTGAAAAAATAGCATTTAGCTATTTTCTTTTTTTGTTTATATAAATGGTTTTAGAAATAACATTGCTATTTTGTAGTTTAAATTCGTTATCTAAGTAGTTATAATATGCGCCAGGTGTAATTAATCCATTTACTTTTAATATATCACTTCCAGTAGCCCCTAATACTTTATCAACTAATTTAACACAATTGGTAGTGAATAGAAAATATGTTTTCCACTTTCCTTTGCTAAACTTATAAAACTCGGCCTTGGTTTCCTTGTATAAAATACTAGCATAATCATTATAAGTATTTTTTTTATCTAACTCTTGATCAGAATACCACCTATAAGCATATTCTCTAACTTTATTTATTTCTTTTCTAATTGCTTCTTTTTGCTTATCCGTTAAAGATATTCCAAAGACAAAGATAGTCTTTTTAGAGTGACTAGTACAGAATTTTAGATATTTTTCTTTATCTTCAATAGTAAATAAAGTGCCATCACCAATTGTTTCAAATAATTTTTTGGATTGCTCATCATAACATCCATATGAGTAAACCTTGCCTTCAAAGCAAAAGTCAGCATGTCCAAATCTACCAATCGATGTATCTTTAACATGAATGAAAACTTCCAAGTCCACATTACCACTAGTATTCTTATGGTTAATATGAACAGGAGTTACGTATTTGTCTAAAAGAGTGTTTATTTTGGTATAAACTTGATATGGTATCATAGTTGACAAGATAATTGGTAATGTTATACGAATTCTTCTTTTTTTACGTGAGAATAATTTGGGAAATAAATCTTTTATTAAATCATATAAGTAATTTAACCCGAATAATATTAAATAAATGCCTAAGACAATTGTTAATGTTTTTATGTTTTTACTTGGATTACTTAGCATGATGAAACTAAAAATAAAATCGATTAAACTGTTTACAAAAGTAGCAAAAGTACCTTTTAATTTATCTCCTTTATAGATAAGATAAGCTACTAATTTGATAATGCCATTTATTAACATATATAGACCAAATACTAAGGGGAAAATAACTAGAAATTTTGTTGGGTTAGCATAAAAAAACATTCCTATAGAAAAGGTCGAGATAGATATAAATATATACATTTTCTTTTTGGTTTTAATAATATTAAATATAAATGAAACGAGCCCTAATAAACTTATTAACATGGATACAACAAAGTGGAATATACCTAGTGATTTAGTAGGGATAAAAGTAAGGGTAAGTCCTACTCCCGTGAAGATAATAGCATTCATAATTAATGAAAGTCTTGATATGTACTTCTCTTTCATAAACTGCACCTCTATTATATTGTATCATATTTGAATACTAGTGTCAGTAATTATCTATATCTAATTTTTGTGATTTAATTGAAAAATGAAATGTCAATTTAAATATGCTTATAGACATTAAGTCGTTCAACTGTTTTTTTATTTTAGTC
>CANQGH010000058.1 GCA_947601845.1 uncultured Bacilli bacterium
ATAATATATAAAGTAACAGTAGCTAATCAAGGAACATTAGATGCCATTATTCAAAATATTGCATCCAGTGAATTAGGGAGCGATGCGATTAAGTTTAAGATAGATGGCATCAAGATAGGGGATAAACTAGCTAAAGGCACAACAACTACTTTTAATATTACCATAAGTTATGATAGCAATATTACTTCGCAACCTAGTTTAACCGATAATAAATTAACCTTAGATGTAACTTATGTTCAAGACTTAGGAAATAATATACCAAGTAGTGGTTTTGATATAACCCCAATAAGATTATCAAGGAAAATATTACAAGATAATACACCTCAAAGTGATGAAGGAATAAACTTTGGAGCAATAAGTAGTGATAGTAATGGGAAAGGTTTATATTACACCAATAAAAATACGGAAGATGGGAAGACAACTTACTATTTTAGAGGAGCAGTCACCAACAATTACGTATATTTTGCAGGATACTATTGGCGAATCATAAGAATAAATGAAGATGGTAGTGTAAGAATTATATATCAAGGAACAAGTCCTAATGCTACAGGAAGCAATGCCCAAGTAGGAACAAGTGCTTTTAACTCTATACCAGGAGATAATGCCAATGTAGGATATATGTATGGGAAACCAACTACCTATAGTGATGGATATGGTAACTATAGTGGTTGGGTATGGACCAGTACTACAGGAACAGTAAAGATGTCTAAAACATATTCTTTTGATAAAACGACAGGAATATATACGTTAACAGGGACAATTGTAGATGGGAAATATACAAGTGATTATTATAATTATTACACATGTTGTTCTAGTACAGGAACAACATGTAGACACATGTTAAAATTAACGGAAGCAAGGCAAGAAGGAAATACATACCAAGTGTGGGCAGCAGAAATGCATTCTGGATATTATTCAACATCATATGAACAAGCCCATAAAAATGAAGTAGATTCTACTATTAAAACATATTTAGAGAATTGGTATCAAAGTTACTTATTAAGTTATGATGACTATATATCAGATACTGGTTTCTGCAGTGATAGAACATTATATAGCGGAACAGGTATAGGAAGAACAACTACCTATTATGGTTCAGCTGGAAGATTATTTTATAACAAGACACCTCAATTCGCATGTCCCGAACCATCGCGTGATTTATTTACAGTAAATAATAACAAAGGTAATAAAAAATCAAAATACAAAGTGGGATTAATAACCAATGATGAGGCAGCCTATGCAGGTGGAGTATATGGTGTAGCTAATAGTAATTATTATCTATATACTGGAACTGATTACTGGACCATGAGCCCCTTCGTCTTCCTCTCTGGCTATTCCCGCGCGTGCGATTGGGTCGTTTACTCGACTGGGCTCCTCAACAGCGCGAGCGTTTGGGATGGTCTCGGTGTGCGCCCCGTCATCAATCTCGCATCTAATGTGGAAATAACTTCTGGAAACGGAACTAGTGGTTCACCGTATACTATAAAAGTTAATTAGCATCATGTTCTAAAATCTTGTAATTCATTTGCAAAACCTTTTGCAAATGAAGTTTCAAATTAAGGTATATATAAAATTTATATATATAGGGAAACGCTGTACGCACCCCTTCAACTTCAACTCTGGCAATTCCAACGCGAACGATTGGAACGTTAACTCGACTGGGAACCTCAACAACACGAACGTTTGGAATGGTCTCGGTGTGCGCCCTCAATTTCTTCAATGCGTGGATGAATTTATAACGATAAGTTATGGTAAAATGATTTCTGAAGAAACAAGCGTTTTCCTTGCGAAAGCTAAATAGAAGTAACGAAAGTAAGTGTGTTAGTAAATTTTGAAAGGGCGCTTACTTTTAATTTATGGAGGCATAATGAATGATTTTATTTTAATGAATAAAATAAAGGAATTAAACATGTATACTGAACAATATATCTTTGCATCCTTTCCTAAAAAAGATTTAGCTCTTAAAATAAGACTTGAACAAAACCTATATTTATTAGTAGAATTAACTATTAAAGCCAATGTCAATAAAGGAAATATACGGAGTAAATATCAAACTGATTTAATATCAACTATTTATTTAGTAGATTATTATATTGGCATTATATATGAAAAAGAAATAATAAAGAAAAAAAGATTTACTGCTTTTATGCAACTCTTAACCGAGATAAAGAAAATATCAATTAAATGGAAAGATAATGAAAAGAAAGAAGAACCTATATAAAGATATATTAAAGTATGAACATATTTTGGATATAGTTAATATTGTCAGTAAAAGTACCAAAAATAAAAAAGAATTATTACAATTTACATGTGCCAAAAATATCCATATTTTTGAAATATTTACTAAATTATTAAATAAAACATATCAATTTTCTCCATATCATATTTTCTTAATTAAACAACCTAAATATAGAATTATTATGAGTGAAAATATTAATGATAAAATAGTTAATCATTTAGTTAGTAAGTATATTTTATTACCTTCAATCGAAGCCTGTTGTATTGATACTAATGTGGCTACTAGAAAAAACAAAGGGAGCGAATATGCTTTTGAGAAGTTTTGTCAGTATGTTAAGAAAATTGGTTTTACTAAGCCAATATATGTTTTAAAAATAGATATATCTAAATATTTTTATAATATTAATCATTCTATTTTAATGCAGAAATTGGAAAACAAAATTAAAGATAAATCTTGTCTTGATTTAATCAAGGCTATTTTAGCAACTACTAACTGCGATTATATTAATGAAAGAATATCGTTATTAGTAAATAATGAATTAAATAGGTTATCTTATCTTAATTTATCTTATAATGATAGGAAAAATAAAGAAAGTACCTTAAAAAGTTTACCTAGATATAAAAAGGATAGGGGCTTACCTATCGGTAATATGACTAGTCAAATTTTAGCGGTGTTTTATCTTAATGATGTCGATCATTTTATAAAAGAAGAATTAAAGTGTCAATATTATATAAGGTATATGGATGATTTTGTTATATTAGATACTGACAAAGAGAAGTTGCAATTTTATTTTGAGGTAATCAAGGATAAGATATTTGAGAATGATCTTAGAATTAATAATAAATCGAATATTTATAGTCTTAAAAATGGTATAAGTTTTTTAGGATATACATTTAGGGCTTTAGGAAACGATATGAAAATAAGATATAACAATGCAACAATAAGAAGAATTAGTAGAAATTTAAGAGGTAAAAAGGAAAAAGATTATAGTAAATTTTTCAAAAGTAAGGCCAGTTATAAAGGATATTTTAAAAAGTGTAATACAGCGCTTTATTATGGAAAATATAAGAAAATGGAGGTAAATGATATGTATGAAAAATATTTGGAGTTAAAAGAGGAATACCCTAGTCATTTAGTTTTACTAAAAAGGGGAAAATTTTATCGGACTTTTGATGATGATGCAATCTTATTAAGTTATGTAATGAATTATCAAGTTATTGATAATAGGGTTGGTTTTCCGTTAGAGGGATTATTTAAGGTAAAGAGTAAATTACGCTCGTTTTCTATTGATTTGGTTGTTTTAGATGGCGATAAGATTATAAGTGAATATGAAAATGGTGAAAGTAATTATAAGGCTATTTTAAAAGAAAGTTATGATAAATATGATAAGAATTTAAAAATAGATGAATTGTGTAAATTAATAAGAGAAAAATTAGGAACTAATATTGATGGTTATGATAAATTAAAAGAACTTATTGATGCTTTATGATGGGCGATTTCTACATGTATTCCGAAAAAAGTTGCATTTGCAGAAAAATTCGGAATATTTTTATTTACAAAAAAACAAGAGTATTATACAATTGTATTGTAAAGTGATAAGGGGCGATTAATGATGAAAGAAATAAAAAGAGATTTTTATTTAAACCAATTAATAAAAAAAGATGGTAATGGACAAATAAAAGTTATAACTGGCATTAGAAGATGTGGGAAATCGTATTTATTAAAAAAGATTTTTTATAAATATTTATTAGAGCATAATGATCAAGATCATATTATATATATTCCATTAGATATTAAAGAAAATGAATCTTTATTGGATGGTAATAAATTCATAGAGTATATTAGAACTTTAATAAAAGATAATAAGAAATATTATTTATTGATTGATGAGATTCAGAAGATGGATGATTTTGTTCCTGTTTTAAATACGTTTCTTTATGAAGATAATATAGAAGTATATGTTACTGGTTCTAACGCTAAATTACTTTCAAAAGATATTGTCACGGAGTTTAGAGGCCGCGGTGATGAAATACATGTTTATCCTTTAAGTTTTAGTGAATATATGAGTGCATTTGATGGGGATCAATATGAAGGATATGAACAATATAGTATCTATGGGGGATTACCATATACGTTATCATTTGATTCAGATACTGAACGTTCTAATTATTTAAAAAATTTATTTGATGAAACGTATATTAGGGATATATTAGAAAAAAACAATATTAATAACATTGATGAGCTAAACGAATTATTAAATATAATCTCTTCAGGGATAGGATCTTTAACAAATCCATTTAATTTACAAAATACTTTTAAAAGTGAAAAGAACATTACATTAAGTGATAAAACAATTAGTAAGTATCTAGATTATTTTGAAGATGCTTTTCTTATAAATAAAGCCCAACGATATGACATTAGGGGTAAAAAGTATATTAATACCCCCTTTAAATATTACTTTGAGGATGTTGGGCTTAGAAATGCACGATTAAATTTTAGACAAGTTGATAAAGGACATATTATGGAAAATATAATCTATAATGAATTATTAAGGCGTGGTTTTAATGTCGATGTAGGTATTGTAGAAGTAAATCAAAAAGATGAAAAGGGAAGACGTTCTAATCCACAATATGAAGTTGATTTTGTATGTAATCAAGGAAACAAAAGAATATATGTTCAGTCATCATATGAGTTGAAAGATGAAGTAAAAGAAATGCAAGAGAGAAAATCATTAGTAAATATAGAAGATTCATTTAAAAAGGTAATTATAGTTGGCGATGTTAGTAAGCCGAGAATGGATGATAATGGGATAATAACTATGGGCATATATTATTTTTTACTTAATGAAGATAGTTTAAATCAATAAAAAATGTAATTTAGTAGGCACAATTTAATTAAAAATTGTGCTTTTTGTGGTGTGCCGTGCATGGCATGTATCTAGTTGGTGAAAGTCCAATACACGCGTAGGTATCGACGAAGTGTTA
>CANQGH010000059.1 GCA_947601845.1 uncultured Bacilli bacterium
CCGAACGGTACGTGTGGTGGTGTGAGAGGGCATCATATCAATATATAAATTTTATTGAAAATTTGCTCTACTCGATTTGTAAATGTTATGACTCTTGGATTTAGTTTAATATATCAATAGTTGTTTAAGTTTGACTATTCCTTATTATTTAGGTATAATTTTTATAGTAGGTGATGTTAATGAAAGTTAAAGTTATCGATGAACAAGGCAAAGAGGTTGAGTGTAAAGTTGTATCGTTATTTAAAGATGAGGGGAATAATATAAATTACATTACTTATACAGATGGAACAAGGGGTGAAAGTGGTAAATTAAAATTATATGCTTCTAGATATGTTATTGAAGGGGACAAATACATATTAAAAAGTATCGAAAATCAATATGAATGGGATTTGATTGATAACTTTCTAAAATCTAAAAAAGCGAAAGGGAATGGGTAGTATGCGTGTATTAAAGGTGTATTATGATAATGATGGTGTAGTTACTTATGATGACTATGACATCAATACAGATCAAAATGGGCAAACCGAAAAAAAATCTAACGTAACCATTTTTAGTAGTCAAGCAGAAGATATATTAAACCATTTCCCAGAGAATAAAATTCAAAGCGTTGTTAGAAGAGATGAAGACATTATTGTTGATTGTGGCCGAGTGAAGATGTTCATTGAAGATTATGGAAAGATGCAGAATGATGATAGAGTAGAGTCTTTTATTAAAATGATAAATAGTAAAATGAGTAAAGAAGATAAAAATCATTTCGCATTAAATCAGGTGTATTCATATAGTAAGAATACTATTGATGTGGATTATATTCATGATATTTTAACTTATAATGAATATGCTATTGGTACTAACAGTAGTGGCCTACAAACAACTAAACATGTTAAACGAGGTAGTAGTGATGAAGTAGGAAAATATTTAAATCAATTACCAATAGAAGAAATTCAAGGAGTAACAGATGTTGGGGCTGATATGATAGTAAGTATGGCATCATGTGATGTTGTTTTACATAATATAGATAAATTACGTAATGAGAAAATACTTACTCCTTTCATTAATAATGTCATGGTCAAAAGCAAAGCTGATAGTGAAGATATAGAAACAGCTGTAACTAGAGAAAATAAGTATTCTGGTTGGAAAGTATTAGGAGCAGGTATCGGTATTGGTTTAGCTATTCTTTTAACTGCGGGTGCTATAAAAATAGCTAATGGCTCACATGAAATTGATACTGAAGAACCTACATATACTACATATAGTTGGGATAATGGTAGTGTTCAAGTAATACCACCAGTTACTACACCTATTGTGGATAATGAGGCTAATCCAACTATTCCATTTACCACTGAAGAAATCATTACCACCTTACCTAATATTGAAGATAAACCAGATATTAATTTACAACATGATGATGTTTACATAGAATATGAAGATAGATCTGGATTTGAAAAACTAAATAAAACTAGAGAATTATATTACGATACAATTTCTAAATATGCTAATATGTATGGATTAGATCCCAATTTAGTATTGGCTTTAGCAACCCAAGAAAGAGGCATTCATTCTGATAAAGAAGATAAAAGTGGTGCTTTAGGCCTAATGCAAATTCAAACAAGAGTTTGGGTAGGTCATGATATAAAAGCCTACAATTTTGAAACTTGTAGTGTGGAGACAGTTCGTATCACAAAGGACAAATTAAAAGATTGCGACTCTAATATTAAAATAGGATGTATGATTTTACGTAGTTATATGGAAATGTATAATTATAATATTATATTAGCTTTACAAGGCGGATATAATATGGGATTGGGTAATATGAATAAAATCTTAAATGAATGTGCTAATGCGACTGGACAGTCAGTGGAAGATTTAAAAAGTGATCCAAGTAATACTAGCTGGTTTGTATTTAGAGATTCTAAGACTGAAGATGATAAATATAAATACCCAGGAGATCATAAATATATTGAACATATATTTTCGTATATGGGTAATGAATTTGAAACTTTTGTTTATAATAGAGAAGGTAATAAAATAGAACTACATGTAAAAAATAATGAAAAAGTTAAATCTTTATCTTGAAAAGGTAATGTATAATATATAAAAATGTTATAAGTATAATATTATAAGGAGGATATAATGAATATTATTGATATTGTTATTATTTTAATTATCTTGTGTGGGGCTGTCATAGGATTTAAACGTGGTGTTTTGAATGAATTAGTAATGACAGTTGGGTTTGTTCTTGTCTTTGTTATTTCGTTCTACTTAAAGGATTATCTTGCTGAATGGATGAGTGTCTACTTACCATTTTTCGAGTTTGGTGGAGTAATCAAAGGAGTTACAGTATTAAATATTATTTTATATCAAGTAATAGCCTTTATATTGGTTTTCAGCATTATTATGATACTATTTAGATTGCTATTAACTATTACTGGCATTATAGAAAAAATATTAAAGTTTACTATTATTTTAGGAATTCCATCCAAATTATTGGGAGCAGTTGTCGGTGCTATAGAAGGATACATTATTGCCTTTATTGTTGTTTTTGCTCTAAATCAGCCTATGTTAGATGTAGGCATTATGGATAGTTCTAAAATGAAAGATACTTTGTTGAATTCAACACCGGTCTTAACTAAAGTAGTTTCTAGTGTCGGTGATACGGTTGATGATGTATATCATTTAATAGATAGTAAAGAATATGAAAACAATCCTACGGCCTTTAATCTTAAAGCCATTGATATTATGTTGGAACATAAGATGATTAGAACGGGATATGTTGAGAGACTAATTGATTACGGAAAGATTAGAATACCTGGAATTGATGAAGTATTAAATAAATATAGATAAGGAGATATTATGTTAAAATATTTAAAAGATGAGGATTTTAAAGAAGAAATAAAAAATGGGTTAACTCTTGTTGATTTTTATGCTGATTGGTGTGGTCCTTGCCAAATGATTGCACCCATAGTAGAAGAAATTAGTAATGAGGTTAAAGATTTAACAGTTATTAAAGTCAATGTTGATGAAAGAGAAGATGTGGCTAGACTTTATGGAGTTATGTCTATTCCTACTTTAATTTTATTTAGAAATGGTGAAATGGAACAAAAACAAATTGGCTTTGTTCCTAAAGATTCTATAATGAGATGGTTTAACCAAAATTAAAGATGATTATTTAATCACCTTTTTTTATTTCGGCATTAATTATTTCTTTGTGTAATTTGTCCATGAGATCAATCGTATCATTAATTTGAAGACTAATATCATTAATTTTTTCTTTATATTCATAAAAATTTTGGATATATTCTCTAAACCTTCTTTTTTGAAAAATGGAAGGTTTATTTTTTTCTAATAAATGCATTTCGTTACAATAAAAAGAAATTTGGTTATTGAGATTATTTAAATGTAGTCCTAAATCCTTTAAACTATCTATTAATTCCCATTTAATATTATCATTACTTAGGCTATTTTTCGAATTGCTTTTCATAGTAATTAAGTTCCTTTCATCAGTATGAATACTGATAAGATTATAACATAAAATAGCAAAAATAATAACTTAAAATAGCAAAGAGTGAGTAATTAGCATTCTAAATGGGAAAATGAATAATAGGTGATGGTTGTGATAGATTTTACTATGTTAAAAGATATCAGGGATGATTACGGTATTAATCAAGAAACTATGGCTAAGATATTAGGTGTAAAGCGTTCAACTTATTCTTTATGGGAATTGGGGATTAATATAATTCCTCTAAAAAATTTATGTGATTTTGCTGATTATTTTAATCTAAGTATTGATTATGTTTTAGGACTTACTAATAATCGCAATAATAAAAGTCTAAGGAAAGGCCTAGATATTAAAAGACTTGGTAATAATATGAAGAATATTAGAATATA
The DNA here is from genome assembly GCA_947601845.1 of uncultured Bacilli bacterium. GTDB lineage: Bacteria > Bacillota_I > Bacilli_A > RF39 > UBA660 > RGIG3091. Next base: position 3,886 of record CANQGH010000059.1, read on the forward strand.
TCATCATTTATCCCAAGAGGATGTAGCAACTATACTTAATGTAACTCAAGCCTGTATTACTAAATATGAAAGAGGAGATATTTTTATATCAACATCCAATTTATATAAATTTTCCAAAAGATTTAAAGTGTCATTAAGTGAAGTTTGTGGTAAAGGAAGTATTGAACAAGAAGAGCGATTAGAACTTATTCATTAGTTATATTTTCAATCAGTATTTCCTTTATAATACTATAGTTATAATTTTGTATTAAATCAATATCATCCATAGGAATGTCAATAATATATGTAATATTGTCATCGTATTGTTTTTCATAATGATATTTTTGTAAGATAAAATCCAATTTTTTCTGTTCATTGTAAGAGCTAATTAGTTTAACTTGGTAGCCATTAATTAATGTAATTAGTGGTGTTTTTTTGATTAGTTCACTTACTGCTTTAGTGTATGCCCTAAGAAGACCTGAGGCTCCTAGTTTAATACCACCAAAATATCTGATGACAACACATAATACCATGTTTAAATTATTTTTTTCTAATATTTGTAAAATAGGTATACCGGCAGTACCACTAGGCTCTTTATCATCACTGCATTTTTTATTTTCATTAATAATATAGGCATAGCAGTAATGGGTAGCGTTACGATATTCTTCCTTTAATTTTAATAAAATCTTAGCTACTTCTTCTATATTATTAACACGATATATTTTAGAGATAAATTTAGACTTTTTAATTTCTATTTCATAATCATTTTCCCTAACTGTATACATAATCATTCACCACTTACATTATAACCTAGAATTAAAAAAAGTAAAAAACATTTAACCTTTACTCAAAAATAAATATTGAAATAAAAGATAGTGAGAGTTTAATAATTGTTTAAAAGGCAATCTTTTAATTTTTACTATATGAGAAAAATTAAAGTTTATTAAATTGGGTCTTGCCAAAACCGATGGGGGGGGGGTATAATGTATATAGAATAAACTATATACGAAGATGGAAAGAGTGAATAAAAAAGTAATAATAGTAACACTAAGTGTATTAGTACTAATTATGGTAATAGGTTATGCCACATTTAGTACTAATCTAAAAATCAATGGGACAGCTAATATAGCTAGTGAATGG
>CANQGH010000060.1 GCA_947601845.1 uncultured Bacilli bacterium
GTGTATTAGTATTAATTATGGTAATAGGGTATTCTGTATTTAGTACTAATCTAAAGATAAATGGAACAGCTAATATTGCTTCTACTTGGAAAGTAGTATTTACTAAGATAGAAGAGGTAAGTAAGAGTAGTGGAGTAACAGTTACAGATACTCCTATAGCAAGTGGAACAAGTGTAACCTTTAATGTAGATTTTAAACTTCCAGGAGATGAAATAATATATAAAGTAACAGTAGCTAATCAAGGAACATTAGATGCCATTATTCAAAATATTGCTTCAAGTGAATTAGGAAGCGATGCGATTAAGTTTAAGATAGATGGCATCAAGATAGGGGATAAACTAGCTAAAGGCACAACAACTACTTTTAATATTACCATAAGTTATGATAGCAATATTACTTCGCAACCTAGTTTAACCGATAATAAATTAACCTTAGATGTAACTTATGTTCAAGACTTAGGTAATAATATACCAAGTAGTGGTTTTGATATAACCCCAATTCGACTATCTAGAAAGATATTACAAGATAATACACCACAGAGTGATACTAATATTGATTTTTCCAAAGTAAATAGCGATACCAATGGTAAAGGTTTATATTATACTAATAAGAATACAGAAGATGGGAAGACAACTTACTATTTTAGAGGAGCAGTCACCAACAATTATGTATATTTTGCAGGATACTATTGGCGAATAATAAGAATAAATGAAGATGGTAGTGTAAGAATTATATATCAAGGAACAAGTCCTTCTGCAACAGGAAGTAATGCCCAAGTAGGAACAAGTGCTTTTAATTCAATGATTGGTGATAATGCCTTTGTCGGATATATGTATGGGAAACCAACTACATATAGTGATGGATATGGTACCTTTAGTGGTTGGGCTTGGACAAGTACTGCAGGAACAGTAAAGATGTCTAAAACATATTCTTTTGATAAAACAACAGGAATATATACATTAACTGGCACAGTGGTAGATGGCTATTATACACCTGATTATTATAATTATTATACATGTGCTTCGCAAAGTACAACCTGTAGAAATATGATAAAAATCACGGAAACTAGGAAAAATGGAAATACATATCAAGTATGGGCAGCAGAGACACATGGAGGCTATTATTCAACATCATATGAACAAGCGCATAAGAATGAAGTACCTTCTACCATTAAAACTTATTTAGAGAATTGGTATCAAAATCATTTATTCGAAGATTATGATGACTATATATCAGATACTGGCTTTTGCAATGATAGAACATTATATAGTGGAACGGGTTTTGGGAATACAGAAACACATTATGGGCCTGAAGGAAGATTATATTATAGCAAGACCCCTCAATTTGCATGCCCAGAACCATCACACGACTTATTTACGGTAGATAGCGAAAAAGGAAATGGAATGTCTAAATACAAAGTAGGATTAATAACAGCTGATGAGGTAGCATATGCTGGGGGAGTATATGAGGTTGCAAATAGTAATTATTATTTAGCTGATGGTTCTTATTTGACTATGAGCGCTATGTTTTTTTATACTGGGTATTCTTGGGTATCTAATTTGATGGTTTACTCGACAGGTAGCCTCCATAACGTAGTTGTTCAGAATGGTTATGGTGTTCGCCCTGTCATCAATCTTAGCCCCAATGTCGAAGTCATAAGTGGTAACGGAACAAGTAGTTCTCCTTATGTAATAAAAATTAATTAAAATATCATAATTAAGATAATTTTGGGATTTAATCAGCTCTTTTCTTGTATTGACATAACGTGCTTATAAATGTTATATTTTCTATATAGAATAGAGGATTAATTATGGAAGAAAAATGGTATTCATTAGCTAGTGAGGAAGTAATTAAAAGATTAAAATCTAGTAGTGATGGGCTAACAAGCAAAGAAGCCAATATTAGAATCAATAAATATGGTAAAAATGAACTGCCAAAAAAGAAAAGGGACAGTATTATTGAGCTATTTTTTAAACAAATACTGGACCCTATTGTTATACTTTTAATAGTTACGGTTATATTTTCTTTAATAATTAATGAGGTAGTTGATGCTATTGCTATTATTTTTATAGTATTGGTCGACTTAATTATTGGTACTTTTCAAGAGTGGAATGCCGAAAAAACAGCGCTTAGTTTATCAAAACTTATCAAAGTACAATGTAGAGTATTACGCGATGGAATTGAACAAAAAATAGATTCTAGTGAACTAGTAATTGGTGATGTTGTTATGATAGAGTCTGGTGACAAAGTTAGTGCTGATCTTAGAATTATAGAATGTCATAACTTACAAATAGATGAATCCATATTAACGGGAGAAAGTATAAATGTAGTTAAAACCAATAAAACTATGATGGACAATGTTCCTCTAGCAGATAGAAAAAATATGATATATGCAGGAACTGTAGTAGTTACTGGTAGGGCTAAAGCAATAGTAGTAGAAACGGCAATTAATACTGAAATAGGTAAAATTGCTAATAAGGTGTCCAATACTAAAGAAGCAAAATCTCCTTTAACTATTAGAATGGAAAAATTTTCAAAACAAATAAGCCTTTTAATAATAATTGTAGCTCTTATTATTACGGGAGTTTTGTTCTATAAAAAGGTTCCAGGTAATGAAATATTTTTATCGGTTATAGCATTGTCAGTATCGGCTATGCCTGAAGGCTTGCCTTTAGCATTGACTATGGCGTTATCTATTGCTTCAAATAGAATGGCTCAAAAAAAAGTTGTAGTAAAAAAACTTAATTCAGTAGAAAGTTTAGGTAGTTGTACTGTAATAGCTAGTGATAAAACGGGAACTTTAACAGTCAACGAACAAACGGCTAAAAAAATCTTATTACCAGATGACAGTGAATATGATATTGAAGGTATTGGCTATAATGATAAAGGAAAAATTATTCCTCTTAATGATGCAGATATAGATAAAGCTAAACATATTAGCTTTTTAGGACTAATCAATAATGAAGCTAAGTTAGAAAAAGTTAAAGATGGTTATAACATGTATGGGGATTCCATTGATATTGCTTTTTTAGCTCTTAGTATGAAGGCTAAAGTGGTTAACGAGGGTATTGAAATTGTTGGAAATATACCTTATGAATCAGAAAATAAATATTCAGCTGTTTTCTATAAAAAAGGTGATGAGTATTTTTGTACAGTTAAAGGATCGTTAGAAAAAGTTTTAAGTTTTTGCAGTTGTATGAATACTAATAACCAAAATGTTAAAATAGATGTTGAAAAATTAGAAAATCAAAACGAAAAATTAGCTAAAGATGGATATCGTGTTATTGCTATGGCCAATGGTAAAATTAAACATTTTGAGAAAAAAGAATTTTATAATGAAGATGACATTATTTCTTTAACTTTTGAAGGAATGGTTGCTTTTATTGATCCAGTCCGTGAAGAAGTAAAAAAATCCATAAGTGAATGTAATAATGCTGGTATTAAAGTGGTAATGATTACCGGGGATCATCCTTTCACAGCCTATAAAATAGCGCGCGACTTAAAAATAGTAACAGATTATAGTGAAGTTACTACTGGCAGTGAAGTTAGTAAATATTTTGAATTGGGTGAAGAAGCTTTTGATGCCTTTATCAAAAGCAAAAAAGTTTTTACTAGAGTGACACCACTAGATAAGTTAGAAATTGTAGAATCATATAAAAGAATGGGGGAGTTTGTAGCTGTTACTGGTGATGGTGTAAATGATGCTCCTGCTATTAAGAGTGCCAATATAGGAATTGCTATGGGAAGTGGAACTGATACGGCTAAAGAGACGGCTTCAATGATTATTGTTGATGATAATTTTAAATCAATTGTTGCTGGAATTAGGGAAGGTCGTTGTGCTTATAGTAATATTAGAAAAGTTAGTTATTTGTTACTATCTTGTGGTTTGACAGAAGTGCTTTTCTTTCTATTGTCTATTGCTTGTGATTTACCTATGCCATTAGTGGCTATTCAATTATTGTGGCTTAATATTGTCACTGATGGTCTTCAAGATTTAGCATTATCCTTTGAAAAACCAGAAGATGATATTATGAAAGATAAGCCTAGAGATACGAAAGAATCTATTTTCAATAAGGACTTAATGCAAGAAGTGTTGCTATCGGGGCTAACCATTGGACTAGTGGTATTTGTTGTTTGGGTATATTTAATTAAAGGATTAAATATGAATGTTAAAGTAGCAAGGGGTTATATTGTTATGCTGATGGTGTTCATGCAAAATATGCATGTACTTAATTGCCGCAGTGAAAATAAACCATTTTATAGAGTATCAATAAAAACTAATCCTTTTATTATCTTTAGTATAGTTAGTGCTGTAGTATTGCAAATTATTTTTGCTGAAGTAGATAGTCTAAGTATATTTTTACAAACAGCTCCTGTACCTATTTTACATTTAATATATTTATTGTTATTATCCACCATTATTTTAGTTGTATTAGAAGTATATAAAAGAATTAAAAATCAAATAGCAAAAAAATAAAACCTGTAAAAGGTTTTATTTCAGACTGTTGACAAAGTGGCATGTTTAAAATGAACATATCACTTTTTGTTTGAAAATTTTTGAAAAATCCGAAAAAAATAACAAAAAGTGGAATTTTTGGGTCTTATTTCCATTGCTTTCCCTAC
>CANQGH010000061.1 GCA_947601845.1 uncultured Bacilli bacterium
CAAGTACCTTAAACTCTTGTATTTACTTACCAAAATAGTCATTTCTTCTATTTTTGGATTTAACCGATACCTCCATGACCAGCATCAACAACAATTTTATAATCCATAAATATTCCTCCTGAAATATAATATGAAATTACACTAATATAGTGATAAATTACTAAAATAAATAGTTTTATAATGCTTTTACTTTGCCAAACTATATTTCTAAAATAGTTCCTTTGCAACATGTTAATATTAATTTACCATCTTTTCTTTGAGCTTCAACCGCTTCTTTTATGTGTCCTATATCAAATAAATTTTTATTAATATTGAATTTTCCAAATTTTGAGAAGCAAATGTAAAAACTATCACTAAATCCTTCTGTTGTGCATAAACATAATGAATTTGTAGTAAGGTCAATAAACAACTCTATTTTTCCTACATTTCCATTACCATCATTATAGGTTGTATTTTGTGCTAAAGAATAAATACATATTGTTATTTCTATAATAATAGTCTTATCCATCTTGATATTAAATTTTGAAGAAACTTTCTCCCATTCGTTTTTCCAAGTTTCCCACTTTATCCCATGATATCCTTTTACTTTGTTATTCTCCCTTTGATAATTATTCGTTATTGCTTCACGAATGTTATTCATTACTATTCCTCTATCTCTGTGCCTATGAGCTATTAAATCTGCAAATTCTGTAATAATAGAAAAATTACTTTTATCCAATTTTTCTCGTATAAATATTAAAAATCCTAATATATCATACTCATCAAATGAACGAGTTTCGATAATTTCTTTATAATGATTTAGTATTACTTTTTCTTTAATGTCTAATGTCATTTTTTACACCTCAAAACTTAATTATCATTATACCATTAAAAAAGATACTGTTCTATCAAAGTACCTTAAATTTTGTATTTACTTACCAAAATAGTCTTTTTTGATTTTTGGTTTTAACTGATTTCTACATGACCAGCATCAACAACAATTTTATAATCCATAAATATTCCTCCTGAAATATAATACGAAATTACACTAATATAGTGATAAATTACTAAAATAAATAAAACTATATAAACATATTAGGATAAGTTCCTTTTTAATTAGCTCTAATTTAGTTATTTTAACCAAATGTTAGATTAATTATGTGAGTTTACTAAAAATACTGATACTATAATTACAAATAATATAAGCATTGATAACAATATCAGCTTCTAAACCCTTAATTTCATCTAATCCTTGCTCCTATTACATTTCTAATTTGTTACTAAACACACAATAATATGCTATACTATACACAAGAGGTATAGAAATGAAAAATATTGAATTAGTTATATCAGAGGGAATAAAGAACGGTAAATGGATTGATATTTCATATATCAATAATCAAAATGAAACAACATATTATTGGATTGCCATCAAAGATATCGATTTAAAAAATAAAATTTTATTGGTGTCTATGTTTAATGCTCAAAAATCACTTGATAGTCTTGAAGCTAAAATTAAAGTTGAAAATATTCAATCAGCTAAAATATTAGAATTTACTACTTATACAACGCCAATAGAATTAATTAATAAAATCGAGACTAATCGTGAAGATGCAAAATGGTTAAAGTTTGAATCATTTAATAATAATATTTTACGCTATTATTTAAAGTGCAATGAATTAGATAACGACCCATATCAAAAAGACACATTTTTAATTAACGGAATTGACAAAGATGTCTTATTAAAAAATAAAGAAATTATACTAAATGAAGAACAAGAACGACAAGTCATCAACTACATAAAGAAATATGATGAAAATAAAATTGAAGGAGAAATAAACAACCTTATTCTATCATTTCTTTCAATTGATCAATCTGATAAAAAATATATTATTTTGTATTATGACATTAGATTTAATCCTAATACCAGACAATTAACAGTTAATGACATTCCACGCATTAACCAAAACTTTTTAATTGAAAATAAAAAACATTCTCTTAGTTCTTATATTGATATGAATCCAGAAGAGTTTATTGATAACATTACTAGCCATATAGACATCTATTTAGAAGATTACACCAATCTCATTAGAGCCAATTTAAGAGATGGAGAAATAATTAATCAAATGCCTGAATTTATGATTTTACAAAGAAATATAAGTGCTAACTTATTACCTACTTATAACATTATTGAACAAAAAATGCAAAATGGAACGCTAAATTTCCCGTTAAAAGCCTTTTTCGGTAATACAAATAGATTTGGAGTCAAAAGAAAAGAACCGAATATAGTCATCTATGACAACAAAGTTAACATTGATCAAATGCGTGTTATTTATAATACTATGAAATACCCTGTAACTTATGTCCAAGGTCCACCAGGTACTGGTAAAACTCAAACCATATTAAATGTTATATTAAGTGCATTTTTCAATTCTCAAACAATGCTTATTTGTTCTTCCAATAATAAACCCATTAATGGTATCCTAGAAAAATTATCATTTTCATATATAAACGATGATGATGTTCCTTTTCCATATATTAGGCTAGGAAATCGTAATGAAGTTGCTAAATCAACTCTAAGAATATTAAATTTATATGACTTCATTCCTAAAATGGAACCAGATGAAATAAAATTAAACAAAATAAAAGAGAAAACAAATGAAGGCAACAAAGACTTATTAAAATATTTAGAAATATATGAGAATAAAAAAGAATTAAAAGTTAGAATAGACAGTGCAAAAAAACTTTTTGATTCTATTCAAAACCATTCTAATCACTTATTTCAAAATATTGAAATTCAATTAAAAGAAATGATTAATGAATACAACAATATGCCGAATGTTTCTAATCAAGATGTTTTGAATCTAGTTACATCTGTTTCTAAAGATAAAGGTTTTAAACAGTATATGTATTTTGAATCAGTTAAATATATAAAAAAATTAAAAACGCCAAAATATCAAACATTAATTGAAATCTGTCGTATTGCGGATGAAGAAAAGCGTGTTAGTACCTTTAATAAATGGTGTAGCGAAGATGCCAACATAAAATTATTAGAGGCTGTTTTCCCCGTAATAATTACAACCAACATATCTACAGCTAGATTAGGAACTGCTAACCACACTTTTGATTTAGTAATTATGGACGAAGCAGGACAATGTAATTGTGCAACAGCATTACTATCAATTGCGAGAGCAGATAAACTATTACTAGTTGGCGATACTAATCAACTAAAGCCTGTCATTGTCTTAGAGAATATAATTAATGAATATTTAAAAGATGAATATTCGATAACTAGTGATTATGATTATAGTAAATATTCCATTTTAGATATAATGCGAAAACACGATAATATTTCAAAAGACATAATGTTAACATATCATTATAGATGTGGCAAAAAGATAATAAATTTTTCTAATCGAAGATTTTATAATGAAAAATTAAACCTAGAATATTTAACAAATGATGGAACATTATCATTAATAAATGTTCAAAATATTAACTCTAGATTAAAAAATGAAAACTATGAAGAAGCTAAAGCTATAATTGACTATGTTAAAAGGAATAATTTAAGAGATACTGCTATTATTACACCGTTTAGAAATCAACAAAATTTAATTAATTCAATGCTTGAAGAAAATAATATTCAAGATGTAACATGTGGTACTATTCATCAAGTTCAAGGGGCTGAGAAAAATACTATTATAATATCTACTTCTATTTCGCCTAAAACTAGCAAAAAGACATTTGACTGGATTAAAAATAATTCTGAAATTACTAATGTAGCTGTTACCAGAGCAAAAAATAATTTAATAGTAGTATCTGATGTTGAAGCATTAGAAAAATTATCAACTGATAAAAAAGATGATTTATATAATTTAGTAAGATATGTTTCCACTAATGGTAATGTAGAGGTACCACCAAACGAATCATATACTATTCAAATAGGGAACTCTAATGGAAGCAAAAATGAAGATATATTTTTCCGTACAATATCCCACTTTTGTAGTGTTAATACAACATTTCAAGCTAAAAGAAATGTTAAACTAGCTTCTCTTTTCTCAAGTGATCCTATATTATCCCGTTCTAGATTAGAATTTGACGTAGTGCTTTATGAAATTAACAATACTGATATCATTCCAAGAATAGCCATTGAATTGCAAGGCGGAGAACATTTTGGAAATATAGATAGAGAAAAATGTGATACGCGAAAATCACAAATTTGTAAAGAAAAAAATATTATTTTGTTAGAAATTCCAAATTCATTTGCTAAATCTTATGAAACGATTAAAGACTTAATATTGTCTAGCTGTGGACAAAAAGTTGAACAATTAGAGTTGTTTTAGCACTTATACATTGGGTAAAATATTATTCACGTTTTGTAAACGATAATAGTAAAATTTAAAAAATTTTTATCTCTTATGAACAATTTTACTGATGGAAACTTGTATATATTTTAATAAAATGATAAACTATTGATGT
>CANQGH010000062.1 GCA_947601845.1 uncultured Bacilli bacterium
ATATAATAACAACATCAATAATAGTCTTAATATTTGTAATGAGTCTAGGCTATGCAGCATTATCACAACATATGGATTTAGATGGAATAGCTACTATTGATAGAAGTTGGATAGTAAAGATAAAGAGTATGAATTGTACAACTACAGGAACAGCTAAAGTAGATTCAACTAACTTTATATCTAATACAGCTGTAATAAATGGGACATTAGGAGATTCATCATCAAAGATAACATGTACCATTGTATTAGAGAACCAAGGAAATTTAAAAGCCAAATTAGGAAATGTAGAAGTAATAGAAGATGATAATAAATTAATAACGTATAGTTATACAGGAGTAAGTGAAGGGACACAACTTAACCCAGGAGAGAGTAACACCGTAACAGTAACAATAAATTATGCCAGTGGCGTAACCAATATAGAAAACACAAAGAAAAGTGTTATGTTAACCTTTGTATATTTAGAGAATGAACCAAATACTTCAAATAACCCAAGTCCAGTACCAACTTCATATGAAGAATATAAAGTAGGAGATGAAGTAACATTATTAGATGGAAGTAAATGGATAGTAACAAAAGCTAGCGGTAAAGATGAGGGCTTAGTAACATTATTAAGTAAGTCATTACTAACAAGTAGCGGAGAATATACAACTGACTTAACACAAGCCTATAAAGTAGCTTTTGGAAGTGGAGCTACTGAATATGATACATTTACTAGTGGAAATATAGGATATTTTATAGATAATACTTATTTACCAAAAGTCAAAGCAGCATTAAATACAGCAGGAGGAACAACAATTAATACTAAAGCAAGATTATTAACAACCGATGAATATAATGCTTTATATTCAACGCCAAAAAGTTTTGCAACCGATGAATATAATGCTTTATATTCAACACCACCAAAAAGTTTTGCCACAGACAGCTGGGAAACAATAAAGGAGAATGCTGATTCAGATGTGTACCAAGTAGGAGATACAAGAGAAATAGATTTAGGCAGTTTAGGGAAACATACATTACGTATAGCCAATACATCGACTCCAGATGTATGTAAAGTTACAGAGAACTTTTCCCAGACAGCATGTGGTTTTGTGATAGAATTTGCAGATATCATAGCAGAGCGTGCAATGAATTCAACAGCTACAAATAGTGGTGGTTGGGAAAGAAGTAACCTAAGGGCATATTTAAATAAGGATATATATGAAGCCTTACCAGAAGATTTGAAAGCGGTAATAATAGACACTAATGTCATATCAGGACATGGTTCAGGAGATAGTTCTAATTTTAAAACTAAAGATAAACTTTACTTATTAGCACCACATGAAGTGTGGGCTGATGCAAATTTAGATTATGCAGATGATTTAACGCGCCAACTAGATTATTATGAGAAGAATAATGTAAATACCAGTAATTATAGTGGGGCTAAAAAGTATAAGCCAGGAAGTGGCAGTGCATCTTATTGGTGGTTGCGGGCAGTCAGATTTAATTCTACTGGCAATTTCTACATGGTGAGTGGAAGTGGCTCTTGGTCTCACAATAATGCTAATATTGCGGAGGGGGTATCTCCAGCTTTTAGAATATGGCATGTAGAATATGGAAGTATATGGGGGATGACAAAATGTAGTAGTGGCTTTATGAGTTATAGTGTAGAAGATATTGAAACATCAAGTAGTTGTAGTGCACCTACTACTACAGAATATATTCGCCCAGTCATAATAACAGAGAAAAGTAATGTTGTACTGAAACCAGAAAGTTTTGCCACAGACAGCTGGGAAACAATAAAGGAGAATACTAATAGATATCAAGTAGGATACACAAGGAAAGTAACTTTAGAAGGTTTTGGGACATTTACATTACGCATAGCCAATACATCGACTCCAGATGTATGTAAAGATACAGAAAACTTTTCCCAAACAGCATGTGGTTTTGTAGTAGAGTTTGCGGATATTATAACAACACATAATATGAATTCAACAGCTACAAATAGTGGCGGCTGGGAAAGTAGTGACCTAAGGGCATATTTAAATAAGGATATATATGAAGCCTTACCAGAAGATTTGAAAGCGGTAATAATAGACACTAATGTCATATCAGGACATGGTTCAGGAGATAGTTCTAATTTTAAAACTAAAGATAAACTTTACTTATTAGCACCACATGAAGTGTGGGCTGATGCAAATTTAGATTATGCAGATGATTTAACGCGCCAACTAGATTATTATGAGAAGAATAATGTAAATACCAGTAATTATAGTGGGGCTAAAAAGTATAAGCCAGGAAGTGGCAGTGCATCTTATTGGTGGTTGCGGGCAGTCAGATTTAATTCTACTGGCAATTTCTACATGGTGAGTGGAAGTGGCTCTTGGTCTCACAATAATGCTAATATTGCGGAAGGGGTATCTCCAGCTTTCCGAATAGGCTAGTCTAATAGCAACATTTGATAAATTGTATTGTGTTATAACAAGTTTAAATTATACTCAAACTAAGTATTAAATATAAGAAAAGATACAAATCTATTTCCTCCTAATATATGATGATTTGTATCTTTTTATTTGTAATTTTATTTTGATAATTACGGGTGAAACCGTAGAAAAAGAAAAACGTGACATTAAGTAAATAGTTTACAATTTTCTACAAAGCGAGGGGAGTAAAATTTATACTGTCAATAGTTTATGAAAATGTCTTGAATCTATTAAAACATTAACGGGAAAATATTCTCGTTTTTGTTTGTAATTTTATAACTTATTTAATTGATGTCAATAACAAGCTCATAAATTCATACTTCGTATTATTGACATCAATTTTCATAAGTTATTTTTGTTTCACTAACAAACAAGAATATAACAATCAAGCATATTGGTGTTGATAGTGAGACTTATGTAATTGTTTTTTAAAAGAAGCTAATTTCCAAGGATGGGTCATCGGAGGAATATATTTTTTCTTTTCTTTTACTTGAACAATCTCATCAAATTCTTTAGAAGAAGAAGTGTTTCTTTGCAATTTTCTTAATTCATACACTTTTTCATCAATAGTAACTAGTAAGTCACCATTAAATGCTTTAATAACCAAACATTCAGTTTTAGGTAAAAAACATTTTAATTCATTATTTGAATAAGGTTGATAATATTCTTTGTTAAATTTAATGGAATTTCCATTATCAATTTTTCTAGGGGTTAAAATAGCAAGAGTATAATTAATGACTTCTTTTGAAGGAGAAGCTTCAAATACAGTAGGAAATTTCTTATAATCTAAAGCAAATTTTTTATTAAAATTGGGTACAAAAACATTTGTAAGATATTTGTTAGCATCATCAATAGTAGTAATATTATTCAACCTTAATTCTTGAACTAATCTGCCTTGAAAAGTACCATTAGTTCTTTCAACTAAACCTTTTGCTTGAGAAACAGAAGAAGTTTCTAAAGCAATTCCTAGTTGTTTACAAGCATAACCATATTGAGTTAGTACATCTTTTTCACTCGTTCTTTTATCAGGATTTAAAGACATATAATTAAATACAGTTCTATTATCTGTGAAAAATTTATAAGGAATACCATAGTTTATTAATATTTGGTATAAAACATGATAATAGCCATTTAAAGTTTCCTGTTTATCAAACCAAGCACCAACGATAGTAGAGGTAGCTTTGTCAATTGCTAAATGCAAACAGGTTTTCTTATCTCCAAACCATAGATGTATAGAACCATCTTGTTCAATAATTTCACCAAAATATTTAGGTTTTTCTAATCTAGGATGAGAATCTTCTAAAGCAATTTCATGATTAACAATCTCATTTATTTGCTCATCACTCATAGCTAAATTGATTTTCTTTTCTTGAAGAAGTTTTTGTTTAGCAAATGCTCTTTTTGTTTTCTTTCTAGCTTTAGGGGATAATATACCCGCTTTCGTTAAAGTATTATAAATATATTTGTAAGAAACTTTAATGTTTTCTTTTTCTGCTAAAAATTCTTTAAAATGATTAAAATTAAAATCATAGTATTTATTCTTATAGAGTGTTATAATATCTTCGGAGATTGACTTATCTAATGTACTAACTGGTTTTCTAGAGCGATTGCCATGTACAAATCCAGATTTGCCTTTCTCCTTATAAGTAATAATAAGACGATCAATTTGTCTTCTAGATATACCGAGCTTTTCACTTGCTCGATTTTTGTTACCATTATGATCAACTAATTCTTTGATAACATCATATTTTTCTTGTTCTTTCATTCTTAATTCTACCTTTCTCATTTTGTCACCTCAGTGACATATATTATATTAGTTTTGAGACATTTTCAAATACTAACACTTAAGACATTATCATAAATTAATCATAACAAAGCGAGGGGAGTAAAATTTATACTTGCAAAAACCAATGGGGGGGGGGGTATAATGGTATATAGAATAAACTATATACGGAGATGGTAAGGGTGAAGAAAAAAATAGTAATAA
>CANQGH010000063.1 GCA_947601845.1 uncultured Bacilli bacterium
TGGGTATGGACCCAAACAACAGGAACGGTAAAAATGTCGAAAACATATTCATTTGATAAAACAACAGGAATATATACTTTAACTGGAACAATTGTAGATGGCAAATATACAAGTGATTATTATAATTATTACACATGTTATTCTAGCACCGGAACAACATGTAGAGTTATGTTAAAATTAACGGAAGCAAGGCAAGAAGGAAATACATATCAAGTATGGGCAGCAGAAACACATTCAGGCTATTACTCTACAAGTTATGAACAAGCCCATAAGAATGAAGTTGATTCTAACATCAAAACATATTTAGAAAATTGGTATCAAAGTCACTTATTAAATTATGATGCTTATATATCAGATACTGGCTTTTGTAATGATAGGACACTATATAGTGGAACAGGATTTGGAAGAACAACTACCTATTATGGTTCTGCAGGAAGAGTATATTATAAAAAAACACCTCAATTCGCATGCCCAAAACCATCACACGACTTATTTACGGTAGATAACGAAAAAGGAAATGGAATGTCTAAATACAAAGTAGGATTAATAACCAATGATGAAGCTGCCTATGCTGGAGGAGTGTATGCTGTAACTAATAGTAATTATTATCTATATACTGGAACCTATTACTGGACAATGAGCCCCTTCCACTTCCACGCTGACTATTCCGGTGCGCGCAATTGGAGCGTTTTCTCGAATGGGGGCCTCCACGATGGGCGCGTTTGGGATGTTGACTCGGCTGGGTACCTTGACAGCACGAGCGTTTGGGGTGGTCTTGGTGTGCGCCCCGTCATCAATCTCGCATCTAATGTGGAAATAACAAGTGGTAATGGTACAAGCAGTTCTCCTTATGTAATAAAAACTAATTAAGTAGAAAGATAAATATATAGATATTGACAGTTGGCTATTTTGTGTAAAAAAAATCAATAAATTATACAATATTTTACGCTGTAATACAGTAAACTTGTTTACATATAATAATAGTGTGGTACAATTATTTTCAGACAGTAAAAAGGAGAATATTGTGAAAATGAAAACAAGATGGTTGCTGTATTGTTGTAACATTATATTGGTAGGATTAATTCTTTTTAATATTTTTAGTTATAAAGAAAATACTCAAAGTATTAATACTAATTTATTAGATATCAATAATAAACGTTATATAAGCTATTTATTATTAAATAAACCTTTAAATAATCTAAGTTCAGATGATGAAGACAATACCATATTAGAAGATGGTAAAAAAGATGCACCACAAGAAAAAAATGAGCCAATAGAAAAAGATGAAACAGCTAAAAATAATGATATGGACTCTAAGGTTATTGAAACATTAACTGGTTCTTTAGTAGGATATGGGCCCGATTGTTATGGTTGTACATCCAATAGGACTGCTAGTGGTATGTATATAGGAGAAGGTAATATTTATTATAATGATTCAACTTATGGAAAAGTGCGTATTGTAGCAGGAGATATTTCATATCCATTTGGTACTATTGTTAGAATAAGTAATGTTGATTTATATAATGATGAACCTTTCTATGCTGTAGTATTAGATCGTGGTGGGGATATTGGTAAAAATAACAAATTCTTATTCGATTTACTATTTACTAGTGAAAGTGATGCATATAGTTTAGGAACTGAATATAATATAAAATTTGAAATCATGAGGTTAGGGTACTAATCTCTTTTTATTTGTGTTAAAATATTTTTATAACATTAAAAGGAGTTCAATATGAATATAGAAATAATTAAACAAATAAGTAGTGATTTAAATATTACGGTTAAACAAGTAGAGACCGTTTTAAAATTATTAGAAGAAGGTAATACAATACCTTTTATTGCTAGGTATAGAAAAGAATTAACGGGGGCCTTAGATGAAGAAGTAATTAGAAACATTAATGAAGTTTATGTCTATCAAGTAAATCTTTTTAAAAGAAAAGAAGATGTTATTAGATTAATTGATGAAAAAGGTATGCTTACAGAAGAGTTAAAAAGCGATATTTTAAAATGTCAAAAATTAGTTGATGTAGAAGATTTGTATAGACCATATAAAGAAAAGAAAAAGACTAAAGCTACAGAGGCTATAGCTTTAGGGTTAGAACCGTTATCTAAGTATATACTTACTTTTCCTGAATTAGGAATACAAGAATATGCTAATAAATTTGTAAGTGATAAAGTAAAAAATGTCGAAGAAGCTTTAACGGGCGCTAAATATATTATTGCTGAAGTAATAAGTGATAATGCGAAGTATCGTAAATATATAAGAAACTACATATATAAAAATGGTGTGTTATCTTCTAAATTAAAGAAAAAAGCTAATGATGAAGCTAAAGTTTATGAGATGTATTATGATTATAGTGAAGCCATTAATCGTATTAAACCACATCGAATTCTTGCTATAAATAGGGGTGAAAATGAGGATATATTAACAGTTTCCACCATTGTTAATGATAACGATATTATTTCTTATTTAGAAAAAGAAGTAATTGGTAACAATAAAGGTTGCTGTATAGAAATAGTTCAAGATGCAATTAAAGATAGTTATAAAAGACTTATTTTTCCAAGCGTAGAACGTGAAATAAGAAGTGATTTAAAAGAAAAGAGTGAGGAAGTTGCTATTGCAAACTTTGCTTCTAATGTTGAAAAGTTATTATTAACGCCTCCTATTAAAGAAAAGGTAGTTTTGGGATATGATCCAGCCTTTCGTACAGGTTGTAAATTAGCGGTAATAGATCCGACTGGTAAACCTTTAAATATAAGTGTTATTTATCCAACTGAACCTCATAATAAAATAGAAGAAAGTAAGAAAATTGTCTTAGATTTAATTGATAAATATCAAGTAGACATTATTGCCATAGGTAATGGTACTGCTTCTCGTGAATCAGAAGCTTTTATTGCGGATGTGATAAAAGAGGCCAAAAGAAAAGTTGAGTATGTTATAGTTAATGAAGCTGGCGCTAGCGTTTATTCAGCTAGCAAACTAGCTATAGAAGAGTTCCCTGATTTAACCGTAGAAAAAAGAAGTGCTATAAGTATTGGTAGACGTCTTCAAGACTCTTTATCAGAACTAGTCAAAATTGATCCTAAAAGTATTGGTGTAGGATTATATCAACATGATGTTCCTCCTAAAAAATTGGATGATTCATTAGATTTTGTTGTTTCTAAAGTAGTTAACCAAGTGGGAGTAAATATTAATACCGCCTCACGATCTATTTTAAAATATATTTCAGGGCTTACGAAAAAAGCTATTGATACAATACTTGAGAATAGAGAAAAAAATGGTAAAATAAGGTCTCGTAAGGAGATAGAAAAAATGAAGGGTATTACTCCTAAAATTTATGAGCAATCTATTGGTTTTATGCGTATTATTGATGGTGATAATCCTTTAGATAAAACTTCTATACATCCTGAAAGATATCAAGAAGTAACTAATCTTTTAAATAGTTTGGGCTTATCAGCTAATGACATAGGTAGTAGTACATTACAAGAAAAATTATCTAATATCAACATAAAGGAAGAAAGTAGTAAATTGGGAATTGATCAATATACTTTGAAAGATATTATTGATGATTTAATGAAACCTAACAGGGACCCTAGAGATAATATGCCTAAACCACTATTAAAAAGTGATGTCTTACATATAGAAGATTTACATATTGGTGATAAATTACAAGGTACAGTTAGAAATGTTGTTGATTTTGGCGTTTTTATTGATATTGGTGTACATAATGATGGTCTTGCCCATATTTCAAAATTAACCGATAAGTATATCAAACATCCTAGTGAAGTTGTTAGTGTAGGCGATATAGTAGATTGCTATGTTATAGATATTTCTTTAGAAAAACAAAAAGTATCATTAAGCTTACTACCTAATAAATTATAACCAAAAATAATTAATAATTAAATTGAGAGTGCATTGTATATGAAGAGGATTTATTAATAACTAGAATAGAGCAAGTAGTGTTGAAGTGACTTCTGGCAATGGTACAAGTACTTCACCTTATGTAATAAAAATTAATGAAAAAAATTAAAATTTTACTAAAAATGAATATTGAAATAAAAAGGGGATACAAATCATAAAAATTCTCTAAGAAGAAAATTTAGATTTGTATTTTTTTGATGGTTTAAAATAAGAAATTGGTCATTTTTCATTTCTTTTTTAGTGTGATATAGTGCTAATAAAGGAGGAATAAATATGGTAAAACTTAGAGGTGAAATTTATCAAGAATTGTACGA
>CANQGH010000064.1 GCA_947601845.1 uncultured Bacilli bacterium
CGAATGGCGACCAGCAGGTTCATCGCCCGCTGCGAGCCTTGTGTGTTGCCGATACCGACAACCCGTGTGTGCCGTGTTTGGAACATAAGGTTCTTGAATATATGTACTAAATCCGAAATTTTGGATTTATGCCATTATCAGAACTTTCTTATTTTTTTTGTTTGACATTCTAAATATATTGAAATTCAGCATCTTTTTTATATAATAAGTTCTGATTATTTTTACGGTCGTAATATGCAGGGTATAGAATATATTCTGTATCAATTTGGAGATAAGGCTGTAATGTTTGTATTGGCTCAATAGTCCTTTTCGTAAATTTGGATATCTTAATGATTTTTCTGATTGCATTTGACATCCTGTTTCTAAAGAGAAACTGCTCAGTGGAAGTTTCTAGTATTTGTCCAATAAAGCACATAGGTTGTATTCTGTTTCCCACATTCTTGACTGTTGAACTCTGTACCAATTCTTCAGGCCGTTGCGTAACTCCCATTCCAATAACACCGGGCATATCAAATTGTCAATTCTTTATTACTTGGCATTTTTTAGAAGATGTTACGTTGGCATATAGTTTTGAGCTTGTATGAAAAATGACATTTACTACTAATGAATCAACTTTACATAACATAACCATATTTTGCGTCGGAAATATGAGATAATTTTCCTTTTTTATTGTATCTTTATATTTGATAGGCATGGAATTTTCATAATGCATGAGTTTAACCATCCATAATATTAATGAATAATTCCACTTACGTGCTGTATCTTAACATTTTAATATTTATTTAAAACTCTAACTTAAGTATAAATTACTTCTATTTTTTGTTTTATGAGTTCTAATTTTAAAACACCTCTTTCTGTATATGTCTTGTATGACAAGGATAATACTAAAGGTAGCGAAACATATGAGAAAATTTACCATCTTCTGTGTCGTAATTCAAGTAGGCCTTTTGAAGATGGGCTTGATATACCAGTGTTCTTTCGAACGGATATGGCCAATCAAATTACCCCGATAGATATAAACTTCAGTAATAAAACTATTGCAATATTATTGGTTGATGACAATATGTATTGTAATACTATATGGGATGAGTATATAAAAGAATTATTAGTAAAACAAGACAATGGGGCACTAAAAATATTTGCCGTCAAACTATCCAAGTATGCTTTCGACATAAACCCACTTCTTCAAGAAGAACAGTTTATTTGTTTGAAAAATGAGAATATTGAAACTGATTGGCATGAATTTCAAATAAGACTTTATGATAACATTTTACGCTATTTAAAGTCTTATAAAGTTGGGCAAAAGCTAAAATTATTCATTAGCCATTCTAAAAAGGATAAAGATCATTTAGGTGAATCTACGGCAATTTCTTTAAAAGATTATTTGCGTTCAGATACTAAACTCGATTCTTTCTTCGATGTTAATGATATTTTGGATGGTCATCAATTTGCCCAACAGATTCAGTCAGGTATAGCTTCATCCTTATTAGTTATCATAGAATCTGATACATATTCAGAAAGAGAATGGTGTCGAATTGAAGCTATCTCTGGTAAGAAAAATAATGTACCTTCAATATTAGTAAATGTATTGAATGGAGTTTCTTCTCGAACATTCCCGTATTTGGGTAATATGCCAAAGATTAGATTTAATGGCAAATGGGATGACGTAATTATCTTGCTTCTACGTACTGCGTTAGACCAATATTATGAGAAAGAATATCTTGAGCAATTGGTAATGAAGTGCGATTTGCAAAATACTTCTATTCTTCCTGTTCCTCCGGAATTAATGAATTTAATTAATATTGAAGATAATATAAAATCAATACTCTATCCTGAACCACCGTTAGGTCGTGAAGAGTTGGAGGTTTTGAATAAAAATGGTAAGATTACAAGTTTTGTTACTCCGAGTCAGTTATATTCAAATATGAATAAGATACAGGATAAGAAAATCGCAATTTCTATTTCGGAAACTCCGGAGGCTTTAACTAAAGGAATCGGCAAAGCCATGTTTGATGATTTATCTGTTGAAATAGCTCGTCATCTGCTTGTTACTGGAGCTAAATTGGTGTATGGAGGTGATCTTAGAATTGGTGGTTTCACAAAACTTTTATGCGATCTTTCATGTCAGTATGGCATAAAAGAAAAGTCTGATCCAAGTACAATCTATTTCACAAATTATTTTGCTTGGCCTATATTTAATAGGCTCTCAAAATCTGACATCGCTGAATTTAAATACGACCGTGTGGAAATAGTAAAAACAGAAATACCCAACGGTGTAGGTGAGGAGGATAAGGGGAAGTTCTTTGAGCCAACTACGCCAAGCAAAATGTTTCTTTGGGCAAATTCTTTATCTATTATGCGTAAAGAAATGGAAGAGAATGTTAATGCACGTATCGTTTTGGGTGGCAAAATTGTCAATTTTAAGGGGCGTATGGCCGGAATATTTGAAGAGGCGATTTGTGCTATACAGAAAAAACATCCAATTTATTTATTAGGAGGATTTGGTGGAGCTTCTGCACAAATAGTGAAACTAATGAAAGGTGAAACTACGGCAGAAAAACTATTTGAAGAAGCAAAAACCAATGAGGATTATAAAAATTTAATTGAATATTGCCAAATGAGTTGCCTGCCAACGATAAATTACGATGAACTAAAGAAATTCGAAAATAAGGATTATCAGGTTCTTAGAAATGGACTTGATAAAGATGAAAATGAAATTTTATTCAACTCTATTAATATTCCCGAGATAATATCATTGATTCTCAAGGGTATTAATAAAGCTTTTAACTATTAATATAAATTATGCATAAAGTATTTGTAAGTTTTCATCATGCCAATGACCAGAAATATAAAGAAGGTTTGGTTAGTTGGGCTGAAAAAAATAAAGTATTCATTGATGGCTCTGTTGACATGGGCGAGATTCCAGAAGATTGGGACGACCAAAAGATACGCGAATATATACGCGACGAGCATTTGAAGGATACAACCGTAACCATTTTACTTGTAGGAACTGAAACAAAAAATCGCAAGCATATTGATTGGGAGTTATATTCAAGTATGTACGATGGTACGGTGAATAAGAAGTCCGGCATTATTGTGATATTACTACCATCTGTTAAAAGCGAATATTATACATGCGCTCATAGTAGTGAGAAAACGTTCTACCCAGAGACGACACAATGGATGTCTATTGATAGCCGAGAAGAGTATCATAGGCGTTATCCATACTTACCGGAACGCATCATTGATAATTTGCTCGAACCCAATGCCTTTATATCTGTAATCAATTGGGATAAGCTAACACCAGATATTTTGAGACAGATGATTGATAATGCATATAATAGTCGTGCCACTTGCACTTATGATTTATCAAGGCCAATGCGTAAAAAAAAATGGATAAGTAGAATAATAGATTATGGCATTAAATAGATTTTATTTAACCGAAAATTCCATTGCACAAAGAAGTGGTTTATGTATATTTATAAGTCACCAAAAAAGAGATGCGGACACTGCTAAAAAAATAGCAGACTATTTTATTACTTCTGGTATTGATGTCTATTTTGATGAATATGATACAAAAATAGACAGAACGAGACCTTACTCGGTTGTAAGTGCAATTAAAACAGGTATCAGAAACAGCACGCACATGTTATGTCTTTTATCCCAAAATGCATTGGATTCAAAATGGATCCCTTGGGAAGTTGGATATGGATATGATAGAACAACTGTTGTAGGGTTAACATTAAAAGAAATATCACAATCAGTCTTACCTGAGTATCTTCAAATCGTTCCAATTCTAAGAGGTACAAAATCGTTGAATAACTTTATTTCTAATGTGTTAAAACGAGATGAATCAACGCTTATAAATGAGAGGAAATTATTTGCCGCATATCAATCTCAGCATCCTTTAGACTCTGTTCTTAATTGGGAACTGTAACATAACTTCCAGCAGGTATAATACCTTGCTGGAAGTTTATATAATATACCAAACAGTACTTGTATATCTTAATCGGGTAAGAGGAAAACGAAGAAAGACACTGTCCACAATTTTGTGTAAATGGGAACAGGATTCAGTTGTAAGTTTCCTCTTATATCTGTATTCTGTTTTCAAAAATAAGCATA
>CANQGH010000065.1 GCA_947601845.1 uncultured Bacilli bacterium
ATATACCATTATACCCCCCCCCCCCATCGGTTTTGGCAAGACCAAATTTTAAACCACTAAATTAATAAAAAAAAAGAGAATGCTTGGATACATTCTCAACACTCCTAAACAAATTTTATTAAATAATACTTTTTCTTACCACGCCTTATAATTACAAACTTATTATCAATTGCTAAATTAGAGTCAACAACAATATCCTCACTTCTAGCAATATCACCATTAATACTTATTGCTCCACCATTTATAAATTCACGGGCTTCTCTTTTACTTGATGCAATTTGAGTTTCTACTAAAACATCAATTAATACTTTACCACTACTTATTTCAAAATTAGGTACTCCTTTAAAACCTATTTCTATCTCACTAGTAGTTAATGTTTTAATATCACCACTGAATAATGCTTCACTAATTCTTACTGCTTTATCATATTCTTCTTTTCCATGTAAATCAGTAATAATTTCCCTAGCTAAAGCCTTATGAGCTTCTCTTAATTCTGGATGTTCCCTATTACTATTTTCTAACTCTTCTATTTGTTCTTTCGAAAGGAACGTAAATACCTTTAAATAATGAATAACCATCTCATCATCAACATTAATTAGATATTGATATAATTCATATGAAGAAGTTTTATTCTTATCCAACCAAAGAGCATTACCTTCACTTTTCCCAAATTTATTACCAAATTTATCTAATATTAATGGCATAGTAAATCCATATACGGTTTTATCAAGTTTTTTTCTAATTAAATCGATTCCCGTAGTAATATTTCCCCATTGATCAGAACCTTGTACTTGTAAAACACAGTTTTTTTCTTCAAATAAGTGTAAAAAATCATTACCCTGAATTAAAGTATAGGAAAATTCAGCAAAAGTAATACCCGTATCTAATCTTCTTCTAATAATATCTTTATCCAACATATAGTTAATATTAATATATTTACCTACATCCCTTAAGAAATCTAAGAAACTTACATCTTTGGTCCAATCATAATTGTTAACAACCTCAGCTTTACCATCAAAGATATCATTAACCTGCTTAGATATACCCTCTAAGTTCTTTAATATTACATCTTTACTAATAATTTCACGTTCAGCTGTTGGTCTAGGATCTCCAATAAGTCCCGTTGCCCCACCCACTAATAAAATTGGATGGTGTCCATAATTAGCTAAGCGTTTAGCAGTAACTAAAGATGAATAATGTCCTAAATGTAAGCTATCAGCAGTGGGATCAGTTCCCCAATAAAAAGTAATTTTTTCATCGTTTAATTTTTGTTCCAATTCTGGACTAGAGATATCTTTAATTAATCCTCTCCACATCAAATCATCATATAATTTCATAAAATCCTCCTAAAAAATAAAAACTATTATAAACTAAGGACGATTTAACCGTGGTACCACCTTATTTCATAATAGTATTATGCACTTATTCTCTTAACGCGAGCACACGATTAAGCTCCTAATGTGTATTTCATTATCCTTTTTTATTAGTTTACACCACCCACTAATTCTCTTGAACTACCAAAGGATAACTACTGTCATTATTCATCGCTTTTGATGAAAATATTCTATCACATAAAAAGAGTTTATTCAACTCTTATTTTTCTGTTTTTTCTAATTTGTTTAATACTTCTTTAACTACTATAATAGTTTTTTCTCTTACTTCTTCAGCAGCTTTTTGTAAAACAGGTGTTCCTTTTTCAACGGCTAAATCAACTAATTCTTGGCTCTTTTCTTTTAAAGCTTTACCTTTTTCTTTAGCAATCTTTAATACTTTTTCTTTGTCAAGTTCAGATAATTCCTTTTTAATTTCTTCAATTTTTAATTCAATAGCCTCTTTTACATCTTTCACCTTTATGCCTTTTACTTTAGCAGCAAGTTCATCTAGCTTATTCTTCAAATCACGCCTAGTTTCACTACCTTTTTTAGGGGCGAATAAAAATCCTAGGCCTACGCCAACAGCAGCTCCTGCCAAAAATTTTCCAAATCCTTTTGCTTTTTCTTTGTTATCTTTACTCATATTCATCTATCTCCTTTTCTTTTTTATTTTTTTTATGAAATATAGAAGAAATTATTCCAGTGACGCCATCAATAACACGTTCACCTACAGAGTTCATTGTTTTAGAAAAACCTTCAATCGTATTAAAAAGGCCATCTAAAGTTTTTACTTTTCCTTCTACATCATCTAATAAAGCATTAGCTCTATCAATTGTACCGATTAGCTTTATAACTAATATTATTACTACTACAAGTAAGATAGAACCTAAAATATATAATAATATCGGTAATACATTTCCTAATATTTCCATATTTATTATTCCTCCTCTTTATCATCATACATGGATTCAAGTAAATCAAAAATATTATTTTCTAAAGGCTCATCAACTTTGTCCTCTTTTTTATCACTCCTTCTACCAGTCACTTTATCAACACTAGTATCTTTGTAATCTACATTATATTCTAAACCTAAATCGTTGAAGTATTCCTCAGCATCACCAACTGTCACTTTATTAACTGCTGGTGAATTAACATTCAAATCATAAAAATCATTTTCTTCTTCTTTTTCGATATTAGGTTTCTCTTGTTTAATGGGTTCCTTTTCTTTGTGGGCATCATCCATCATAGATGCTGTAATATCACTAGCTAAATCTCCATATGCTTTTTGTCTTACAGTATCAAGATCAACTTTTCTAGAAGAGCCAGTCGATAACACAATTGGTTTTTTGGTAACAATTTCTTCCTTTTTATAATTTTTATCTAGAATACCATAAATAGGTGAAATAATTGGTGTTGGTCTAAATATAGGTTTTTCTTTTTTTTCTTCTCTACCTTCATATAATGGTACTCGTTCATTCTCAAAATGATATTTGACCTCTTCCTTTGGTTCTTCTGGTTGCTCTTCTATAGGAGTAGAATACGGATCAGCCTCTTCTTTAAAATCATCTTCTTCAAACACCATAGGGAACTTAAATTTTGGTTCTTCTACTACTTCTTTTTCCTCTTTGTCCTCTAGTTCAATTACTTCTTCTGGTTCCTCCTCAACTACTTCCTTAGGAGCCTCCCTCTTTATTTCTGGTAAATCTAACTTTTTAGCAACTGCTGGTGTTTTTTCTTTTTTACTTTCCTTTTTTGGCTTTTTATCTTCTTCTACTTCCACATATTCTTCTTCAAAGAATATATTTTTTATTTTGTTAAATACACCCATGTATTAACACCTCTCTCTTTGTGTTTTTGGTTATTTATATTTTGATTTGAATTAATAATATTTTATTATAAGTAACTTTCAGGATTACGATGTGGTCCAAAGATATCAAATATAGTTTCTTGATAATCTAAGGCATTTTCACCTACTAACGTTTCTATTACTTCATCATTAAATGTGACTGATGATAATATATAACATGCATTCATAATAGCATCTGTTAGAGAACTTTCATCTGTCAATGTTTCTATTTTGGCATAGTTATACATAATTTCTACAAAGTATTGATTATTAATCTTAGTAATCTCTATATAACCCTTTTTGCCATTATAATTAATCGCTTTAGAGTAGTAAGCATCACTTTCTACAAAGTCTTTTTCTAATTTGTTATAGTAAGAAATAACATCAATATATAAATAATACTTGTTTTTCCCACTTACTATCTTAGCATTATAATCATTCTTATTAGCTAATTTTAGCCCTCTTGGAATATAATATTTATATCCTTCAAAATATGTATTTGATAAATCAACTTTCTCAGATAACATATCATTTAATAATTCATCTATGTTACTGTAATTAACTTTCTCTATTGCACACCCTGTCAGTAGGAATAAGATGCAGAATAAAAGTATAATTTTTTTCATAACCCACCTACTCTTATATCAATTATAACAAACAATTACTATCTTTAACATCATTTTATCACTTTTTTTGTAAATTGGACACTATTTCTCAATTTTTTTTCTAAATGCGACCCTGAAATCAATAAAGATTGCGTTTAACTCCAAAAATAGAGGTAGTTGCATT
>CANQGH010000066.1 GCA_947601845.1 uncultured Bacilli bacterium
ATTAAAGATATCCTTTCTAAATTCACTCTCGACTATACTATTATATAACTAGCACCCAAAATTTACAACATAGCGAACATTATAAAAAAACATAGTAAAGCTAATATTAATTGTAATAATAGGGTAGTATAAATCAATAGAATATTTGCTTAAAGTTATTTAAATGTTATAATTTTTATAAGGGTGTTATTTATGGAAAAAGATAAAAAACTTTATAGTATCAATGTGAATGTAAATTTTGATGATTATAAACGAAATATTGAGGTAATCAATAATCGTAAACTTTGGAAAAGATTATTAATTACTGCTATAATTATTATTGTTTTATCATTCCTGTTAAAAGAAAATAATAGTGATATTTCTACCTTAGTCGCCCGTGATGTTATTTACATTATCATTGCTTATTTTGTATTCAAATCCTTCAAGAAAAAGGCAATAAAAAGAGATTATAATTTTTCTTTGGCAAACGGTAACCAATTAAATTACAAAATATATTTTTATGAAGATTTTTTGGAAATCAAAAGTGATAGCATGTCTAATAAGATACAATATAAAGATATTGTAAAGTTTAAAGATGAAGATTATAGTTTTTCCTTTTTCTTAGACAATGCTCAAGTATTAATTATAAGTAAAGAATTGTGTAGTGCAGAACTTATTACTTTTATATGTAACAATATAATTAATTCAGCAACAAGAAGTACAACAAGATTTAGTGAGGATAGTTCTAAGCAGTTAAATCCCAAGGTGTTTCTTCTATTAATATTTATCTTAACTGTTGCTACTCCTTGGATTGGATTATCAATTTGGGGGATTATTGCGGAATATGTTAATGCACCTATTCAGCTCTCAATAAAATATGGTTGGACTTTTATATTTGTATTGCCAATACCTATTATTTCTATTATACTTGGTCACAGATATAAAAAGCGGGGCTATAAATGTAAAAAAAATATTATAGCGGGTAGGATAGTATCTATACTTCTTATTATTAATATTATTATTGCTATTTTTGGATTGCCAGCCAAACAAAATTATTCAAAAATTTCTAATTATTCCCCCATAATAAATGTTGATTTACCTAGTCAAGGAAAGATGTATTTTGCTAAATATACTGAAAGTCCTTTATCTAATCATCAGTCCGTTTTTATAATTTTTACTAATGATAATGAGATAAAAAAGTTTAGTCAAGATATTAGTAATAATGACAACTGGATTACGCAGGAAAATATCAATTCCAAGATAAAAATCCTGTTGACGGATGTATTTATAGGCGATTGTAACACCTATTTAAGTGGAAATTGTAAATATTCTGTTTATATAGAAAATATAAAAGAGTATAATACTTTGCCAGAGGAGACTGGTACTTACCATGTTTATGCTATGGCATATGACTATTCCAAGAATTTTTTAGATATTGAAGAATATCAATATGATTATGTAGATTAATATGATGTTTAAAAATGAAACGGTTCGTGCTATGATGATAACAGAGGTGGGTAATTATGGATAACAAAAAAAATACTAAAAAATTTTTATATTCTATTGAGGCAATTAGTGATATTAAAGATTTTATCGCCATTCAAAAAAAAATATCTACTAAACAGCGTAAAAAAAGTTATTTCAGATTAATACTTATTTTATTTATAGTAGTAATACTATATTTATTTAATCCAAATAATATTGCATCGCAGATTGCTTTAGTTTTTATGATTATTTTTACTATTGCTAATTTAATAAGATATAATGTAAATACTAATAATATATATAAAAAAAATTATAAGATATTTTTAGACAATAACGATAATATTAACATTAAGATGTGTTTTTATGATGATTATTTGGAGCTAGTAGGAAAAGATTTTAATCAAATTGTTGAATATCAAAATATCAAAAAGATTGAAAATAAGAAAGAATATATTTGCTTGATTGGTGTTGAAAACGAAATAATTATGATACCAAAGAGATATTGCAATTCAGAACTAATTAGCTTTATAAACAATGAAATACCAAAGAAAATGGCATGTTTTGAAAACACAGAAATTGATAAAAATTTTAATGTCAAAAAAATACAGTTAAAATTAAAAATTTTATTTATATTAACTATTTTAAGTATTTTTTTCGCGATTATCCTATTTTGTTTTTATATAGCGCCAGTAATTGATAAACTGCCAACTGATATTATGCGATACTACTGTTGGGTTTTTCTTTTGTGGTTACCGATACCAATTATTTCTATAGTTTTAGGAATTAAATATAAAAAAAGAGGGTTTAATTGTAAGAAAAATATCATTGCTGGATGGATTGTGGCAATTTTGCTGGCTATTGTAGGAATCAGTAGTATCTTTGTTGAAAAAAAAGATTATAATAATATTTATACTTATAAAAATATTGTAGGTGTCGATATTCCTCAAAGGGGTAAATTATATGAGGTTAATCTTACAAGTGAATTCAAAAATAATATTACAAAATATGCACTTTTTACCAACAAAACAGAAAATCAAAAATTTTATCAGGATATTCAGACAAATAAAAACTGGATTTCAAATGAAAAAATTAGTGATAGTATGTGGCATATGTTATCATCGACTTTTGATTTGGAATGTAAAATGTTAGAACATGTATGTTATTATTCTGTTTATGTTAAAGATTTAAATCAATATAATACTTCTATAACTGAAGATGGGACTTATTATATTTATGCAATGATATATGACTATTCATCATGGTATTTAAAAATTGAAGAATATCAATATACTTATCAAAAATAGTATTTTAGTATTTTGATAAATTTGCTTTTTGCTCAGCGAAAATGGATAACATGATAATAATTGAACTAAATCCTTACTCTTATAATCCAAAATAATATGGCATAGGTTGATAAATGTATGGAGTTATAAATAATTATGTTGCTTACATTACTTTTGATTTTGACATATCATAAAGTAAAACATTTTAAAATTATAAAATTTCTGAAATTAAATCATGACAATATGATAAGAGTGCAATTATCATAGAGTTATAATATAATATTGACATAGGGCTATTGTGAAATTAATCATTTAATTTTGCAATAGCCTTAAATTTTATGAACGAATTTTGAATAAAAAATTGTCTTAATTTAATATATTTAGTGTTAAAAACATCCTATTTCATCAATAATCTTTTATGACATAGTACCAATGTTCTTTTAGCTTTATTATTTTATTAACTGGATGGCCTCCTGTTGTTTCATATATTAATTTTTCGCCTTTTGAAGAATAGATAAGCTCAATAGATCTTGACATTATTCCTCTATATATCCAAAAACCAATAACTTGATCTTCATCGTTTTTGTAAACATATATTTCGCCATCGGCTGAGGTGTATCTGTAAATGGGTAATTTAATATTATTCTCAAAATAATATGAATAGTTGTTATTTTTGACTTCATTGATTATAAAGATTCTTTCTTTTTCATATAAATTCAACTCTATTTTGGCCTTTATTAACCTAAAATCATAAAATGATAATATGATAGTTATCATAAAAAGACCGTAAGATAGTAATTTGATTATTATAGATTTTGATTTTAAATATTTTAAAGACTTCCTAAATAATTTAAAAAAAAGAATAATTAATACAAATCTAATAAATATCTGCGGAAATATTGTAAATCTACTAACAATAAAATCTTTATACCAATTGTCAAGAAAGCAAAATAAACATAACACTAATTGTAATAATAATAATTTTTTTGTATTTGCAATCATAAATTTAATCACCTCTTACATAGCATTCTTGGTAATATTATAGCATGTTGCTATTTTTGTTTTAATAATAATAGAGTAGTATAAATCAATAAGATATTTGCTTAACATTATTTAAATGTTATAACCCAAGTTTCGCACTTATTAAAGCAAAAAATCACCATTTAGCCCAGTGTTTATAAGGATTTATAGTGATTTTTATT
>CANQGH010000067.1 GCA_947601845.1 uncultured Bacilli bacterium
GCAATAGCCATCGTGCTGTCAGATACGCCGCCTCGCTGGGCTGCCTGTACAGCGGGTTGATATTTTTTGAGGGAAGAATAAATGCCGTTGTCGGAGTCGCTACTCTCGTTCGGATATATCCAGAAGTCAGCACTCAGCGGGGCTCTCGGCGTATCGTAGCTGCACTCAACCAACTTCAGCGCCTCGTTCATGGGTATCTCAGCTATTTCACGTCCCGGTTTGTGTTGGAGCGCAAAGAATCCCGGACCTCTCCGGCGGAACATCAGAGTTGAGTGCGGCTCCGCAAACATGGCCGTCTTTACCATGTTCGGCAAGCGCTTAATTCGCTCTAATGTTTCCGGGTGCTTTTCTTTGAGCATTTGCTCAGCCTCGTGATACTTCAGCTTGGCTTCGGTGTAGGTACTTATGGTATCCCGCTCATCCAGACTACTGTTCAGTTTAGAGAACAAGGCTGCCGGACTGGGAGTTTCTTCCTCGGAAAAAATCTGGGCATCTTCACCAAGAATTGAGTGAATAGCAAACATCTTGTTCTGAGCCACCTGTCTGTTTTGGTTGATAGTGGATCCTCTGACTGTGGGGAAGAAGTTCAGGATGTACAGATTATCGAACACCTTTTGGCCGATACGGTTAATACGCCCAACTCTCTGAATCACGCGTGTCGGATTCCATGGAATATCATAGTTGACCACCACACCCGCGCGGTTCAGGTTGAAGCCCTCGCTCAGCTTATCGGTCGAAAGCAAAATATCATAATCATCCTCCTGCACCTCTGCAGAAGCATCGAAATTAGCCTTTACCCGTCTATCCATCTCCTTTGTGAAGTTATCAGCATTGACGGTCAAAACTCTCTCGGGGCACGCAGTTTTAACGTAGGACTCAATATGCCGCAGAGTATCTGTGTAAGCCGTAAATACTAGGACTTTGCGCTTAGTTTTTTCCTTGGGGATATCGGCATGGTTATCTTTTATAATGGCAGTAATAGCCTTGCACAAAGCCTGCGCTTTCGGGTCTGTTTTTACGAGGCGCAAGTCATCTACCTCATCCAGAATACGTTCCATGAGCTTGATATCGTCCTCTAAATCCTGCAAGAATTGCTCTTTATCAAAGTTACTATCGCTTAAATGGTACTCTGTATCATTTTTTCTTTTCTTAGTATTGGACTTTTCCCTTTCTTCCAACAATTTAAGCAGCTCGGTGTAAGCATCCACATCGTCCTCGATATCCAGAACTTTATCTGTAATCTTGCGGTCGTAAACGTACGTCTGAAATCTTTTAATAAACTCCTGCGCTTGCTTCATCATTTTTTTTGCGTTCTCCACAGATTGACGGAATGCTCCAAAGGAGCTCTCAAAACGAAGCGCCAGCATGCGCAAGAGCATCGTGTAGATGTTTTCCTGATAATCGTCTAACCCGTCTTGATTATTGAGGTAGGTCTGCGGACGATAAAGTGCACCATGGAATTTGCCCTTCGGTCCGAAGTAATCTGTTACCACGCGGTTATAAAAAGCATCCTGTTTCTGACTCAATTCAAAGAATTGCTGTACAGGCGGCTGCACTCCCGCAAGGGCAGTAACCTCCTTGCTATAGTCCGGATCTTGGCGCAAATCCAATCGATTGCGGCGGATGACAATTTTCTCCATTACTTGGCGTATGCCTTGCGCCACCTCGGTAGCTAATTCCTGAATAGCCTCCCGAATACCCTCGTGGTTGGGTCCCTTGTTCAATCGTTGAGAATTAACCCCGCTCTTTTCCAACAGACAAGCGGCCAGAGGCCAATTCTCCTGAGTGATGGCTTTGCGTACCTGGTTCACTGTTTGGAAGTCTGCCTGGAACTTAGCAAAACGTCCATCCAGATTACCGCCGGGAACAAACGGAGACTGCTTCCCGCTGGAGAATAAATGCAGCAGAGCCAACAAGTCGCTGGGCTTGTTGTTAAATGGGGTGGCCGTCAGCAGCACAACATCCTTATTGCAGCAGATGTTTTTCATGTGCGCATAAGCCTCCGTCTGCTCGTTGCGGTAGCAGTGAGCCTCGTCCACTATCACCATGTCGAAGTCCGGGTCATGCTCAAGGAAATCCTCAATTTTCTGCAAATCACCTCGAGAGAACACTTCCCAATCATGCAACCCGAACTTGGTCACGTATTCATGCCAACCGCCGTAAGCTCCGCCGCGCTCACCGACCAGCCCCGGAGGACAAATAATAAGTCCACGCTTGCGGCTCATGGCTGCTACCAGACTACCGATAACGGATTTACCCAGACCGACCACATCGGCAATAATTACGCCATGGTACGCCTCCAGTTTATTCAGAGCCTGAGCTACAGCATCCACTTGATATTGAAGTCTGGAAAACCCGGCCTTATTCAGGATGCTCTCCAGCATGGTTATTTTAAGATTGCTTTTCTGGAACTCCAGATAATTTTTCAGGATCAGGAAATAAGCCTCAAAAGGGGAGATGGTGGCAGCCACGCTGCTGTCGTTGATAATTTCCAGTAATGTGTTACGCTGTTCCTCGTCCTCGGTCAGGGGAATAGCCTCACTCCATAGCTGCTCGTAGTACTTTGAAGCCTCATTTGCTCCAAAATCGCAAACTTCCACGTTCAATTCATCACGCCGAATTAGCCCCGGATCGGAGAAATTGCTACTACCTGTCAACCAGACTTTCTCACGCAAAGATTTGTGTTCCTCGTCCATCGTGAAGATGTAGAGCTTCGCATGATTTGGGGCGAGCGTTTTGCGAACCTCTAACCGACCTTTCGTGAGCATCTCAACAAATATGCCCAATCTGTCGTGGAAGCTCTGTGTGTCCAGCTTCTTATCTCCCAGTACGTGCCGCAGGGAGGCATAGAAGCGAGCCCTTGTATCATTGACACTTTCTCCCTTTACACCTTTGGCTACTTCTACCAACTGCCCACAGTATCGTTCTGCCTCCATGCCAACCAGTACGCGGAGGTGAATATCCTTATTTTTTCGCAGGGCATCGGTCATGACGCTTACTCCAGAAAAGTAGAAAAAGCCCACCAAAATATCAAGCTGGCTGCTAAATTGCATCAGCTCACTTAAACGCTTCCAGAGGGAATCTCCCTCTGCTTGATTCGTGATAAACACGGCATCAGTCTAAATAGTTGTCCTGTGAATTGCAAGAACAAATGCAGCATATGACGCGAAAGTGGTCGAGTACGAAAACAACAAACCCATCACCCCTGCTCTTGTGTGTGAAAATGGGCCCAAAGAGATTCGAGACGAAAATGCTCCTACCGAAGAGTTGAAAACTCGCAAATCACGCTTTAAATCCAGCATGGTTGGAATTGGTGAAACCATCGTGTTCGCTCCAACAGGGATTGAGGTAAAAGTCGCCTCGGATGATTCCGTAGAATACGAGGGATGAATCTACAAGCTCTCGCCTTTTGTCGGCACTTTTATGCCCGCAGATGAAAGAAACACTTCCGGTGCCTACCAAGGTCCGAAGTATTTCACCTACAAGGACAAAATCTTGCATGATATGCGGATGGAGTCAGGATTATAAGTACGACTCTCCCTTCCCTTCGCACTTAAACTGGATGTCCGTTCCTTGAGCTGCAAGGGGGCATCGGTACCTCTTGCTTCTCCGCCACGCGTAGTCTTCCATAGCTCTCCCAATTCGCTTAACTGAGGCTGTTTAAAATCAAACAGTCCAATCCATAAGCCTTATGTAAATCTCCGGAGATTTTTCTCTTTTGTTACTACGAACGATCTCTTAAGTAAGGAGTTTATTAATTACCAGAATTCGTCGCGCCACGTGGGACTTTCTCTTGAATTGACTCATATGGATATTCATGATAATTTCCATTCCGGCCGCGCCTTGCCCGGTACACTACCAATATAAAACTATCATCATGAACTACGGATACATAAGAGTCAGCAGCGACAAGCAAACTGTCGAGAACCAACGCTTTGAAATC
>CANQGH010000068.1 GCA_947601845.1 uncultured Bacilli bacterium
TACCTAGTTGTCTTAAACTAGGTTTATCGCCGAAATTCATTAGTTACGAAGTTTCTTTTGAATTTCGGCTCTTTTTTTTTATAGAAAGCTTAATCACTTATTTAAAATTGCATCAATTGGTTTCATTTTAGAAATCTTAATAATTGGCAATACACTGGATATAATTGTAACGATAAACACTACTAAATAAATCATTACAAATTGCCTTATTCCTAAAATAAATGGAGTTAAAATCATATTTGTTCCAGCTATTATAACATTATTTAAAAAACTTGTTACAAATACTAACAATATCGATGAAATAGTTGCTGAAATAAATGACATTACAAGACCTTCCCATAAAAATATTTTTATAATATCTACACTTCGTGATCCAAGAGCTCTTAAAACACCAATTTCTTTTTTTCGATAGTGAATACTTGTCATAATAAAATTTCCAATTAAAAATACTGTAAATAGAAATAAAACTAAACTTACCCAACGTGCTATGTTTTTTAATATTTCTACTGTTCTTAATAACATTGTTACTTCTTCACTATAAGGGGTTTCAGACTGTATTTGTTCATTATATGGGAAAGTTTCTAGCATATATTTAAAATCTTTATATTCGGTCATCGGTACGAGGTATCCCATTTTTTGCAAAGGTTCTGTTTTATATTCTCCTACCAAATCATAAGAAAGATAATAGTTTTTATCATCTTGTTGTTGATCCATTCCAGTAATACCAATAACTTTTAGATTTTTATAATTGTTAACAACTTCGTCATTTCGATTTATAATAGTTAAATTAACTGTTTTTCCTATTACATCATAATCTTTTATGAAATTAACAAAATACTTTCTTTCTAAAACTTTTTGATCCTCATCAGGATTGTTAGAAATGTATTTTTCTAATCCTTTTTCGTAATCTTGTTTACTGCCAGACAATAATTGATATAAATTTATAATCACTTCATTATCTTTTATTTTTTTAGTTTTAACCCAATTTGCACCATCATAATATTCAATTTCTTTTTGTATTACAGCCGGTGTAACATAATAACCATAATCTGGAAAAGTAATGTCATTGCTAGATAATCTATAAGATAATATATTTTCATCTAATTGTTCTATATCTTTTACCTCTAATTTCTCTAAAAAATTATTAGTAACGTAAACATTTGCATATTTATAACTTGCTTTCAACATTAGATCACGTTTTAATGATAATTCTTCCTCTGATGTTTTTTTAGAATCATATTTTATGTTTTTTAAAGAATTATATTGCGATAAATCATAGTTAATAATTCCAACAATCTTTACTTTTCCAACACTTCCAAAATAATAAGTTTTATCGCTATTTACTAACTCTTCATAATTGCTAGGTTTAAAAGTATAGCCATCACCAAATTCATCCGTATCATTCTTTTCATAAGTAGTAATTCCGCCTTTAATAATTAAATCAGCTAGATAATTTGAAATTAAAATTTCATTATCTTTGCTTGGATATCTACCCATTATTTTTTCTTTTATTGCTTCCTTAAAATTATTTGTACTTACAATATTTAAGGTCATTTCTGAAGAAGCATCAGTGTATAAACTATCTTCTGTAACTTCTCCAATTTTTAATGCTTCATTACATGGTAAATAGCCAAAATAAGATTGTTGTAATCTGTAAATAGGATAAGCCTTATATTTTAATTTTGATTGAATAATTTTTTCATCATTAGTATCTATTTTTATTGAATTTTTATTATAGAAATTAGAATCAAAAAAATAATATTTTTCTACGTTGATAGCGTCAATCTTTCTATCCACCAATAATTTTGCATGAGCTTTTTCTACATCATAATTTGATAAGGTATCTGTAACACTTAAAAATAATAAAGTGCATATTGTAAGCAATATTGTAAACACTAATTTTATTTTTTTGTGTCTTAAACTACCAATACCAAGTTTAAAACTATCTTTTAAAGGTAATTTTGATTTAATAATCTTGTAATTATCATTATTATTGACAGTTATGTTTTCTCTTGTATCTCTTATAATATTTCCATCACTAATTTCTATAATTCTATCACCATAAATATTAGCAGATTCATTATCATGAGAAACAATAATTACAAGTTTTTCTTTGCTTATTTCTTTTAGTAAATCCATAACTTGTTTTCCTGTCTTACTATCTAGGTTGCCTGTTGGTTCATCAGCAAGGATAATCTTTGGATCTTTAATTAAAGCACGAGCAATTGCAACTCTTTGTTTTTGTCCACCAGAAAGCTCATTAACCTTTCTCGTTTTTAGATTTTTTAATTCTAATTTTTCAAGTAACTCATTTATTTTACTTTCATCGATATTCTTTTTCTGCAATTGTAGTGCCAAAACTATATTTTCATACACATTGTAATCTTCCAAGATATTAAATTCTTGAAACACAAATCCAACATAAGTATTTCGATAAGAATCAAAATCTGCTTTTTTGAAATTTTTAGTGCTTTTGCCGAGAATTAAAATATCACCGGAATCATACTTATCAAGTCCACCAATCACATTTAACAGTGTTGATTTACCACTGCCACTTTTTCCAAGAATAAAAGTCATACCTTTATTATCAAACTTTATTGAAATATTATTTAAAGCTGTTGTATTATGTCCTTTTTTGGATTTATATTTTTTAACAACATTTTTAAGTTCTATCACACTCTCACATCCTTTAATCACATTATACTATATAAATTAAAAATAATATATATCCTCATAGTTGCTTTTTGTATAAATTTAGTTGCAATTTATGTTAAATATTTTTAATTGTTTCAATATAAATACAAATAGTAATAACTCGATTACACTTAAAACAATTGCAACCTCTAATGCCATTCCTAACCCAAACAAAGATAAGGTAAAATCTTTTGGAATATTCATATAATTACAATAGGCAATACCTAAATCATAGTTACGATAAAAAAGCATTCCAATTCCTATAATAGTTAAAATTATAATAATTGCTTTTAATAAGTAAAGGCATAAATCTTTAAAGCTTAAATAGTACATAGCATTCCTCCTTAATACCTATTATACCACATTTTCAATAATAGACCCACACTTTTGTTAATAATTCTTTCATCAATGGGAAAATTATTATTGGTGATAGTTGTATGATTGATAATAATCTAAAAAATTGCAGAGAAGAGTTAGAAATGACACAAGAAGAATTAGGCTATGTCTTTGGTGTTAGTAAAAATACTGTATCTGGTTGGGAAAATGCTCACGATACTATGCCTTTTAATAAATTGATAAAATTTTGTAATTTATATGATTATTCATTAGATTTCGTTTGTGGTCTTACTAGAAAAAATACAAAATATGGGAAGATTAACACTAACAAAGAAAAGATAGGTAAAAAATTAAAATATTTGAGAGTTCAACTTAATTTATCTCAACAAGCATTAGCAGACGACTGTAATTTTTCGCAAGCAACTTATAGCACTTATGAAACAGGAAAATTTCTAATCAATTCCATAACAATTTATACGATATGTAAAACTTATAATATTTCTATGGATTATATAGTCGGTAGAACAAACAATTTAAAAATACAAAAATAAAAAAAGCGAGTGTATGCTATAAAAAATAACATATCTCGCTTTTAATTATAAACTCATTTCAAAATCATCTTTATCTTTTTCATTATATGATTTCTTGCTAGTTTTTAAATAACTAGGTACTTCGGCATAATCAAATAACTCATCTTCTTTGGTA
Source organism: uncultured Bacilli bacterium (assembly GCA_947601845.1). Lineage (GTDB taxonomy): Bacteria > Bacillota_I > Bacilli_A > RF39 > UBA660 > RGIG3091. The sequence continues at coordinate 3,736 of CANQGH010000068.1, forward strand.
GTACCTTTTGAAATATCATATACATCATTAGAATCAAAATCTTTATTGTCATAATAGTCCTTAATTTCGCTTGTAGTACGATCTTTGGTCTTATCATTACCAATTTGTAGTAATTCCCTAAAAAAGTGTTTTATGGCGTC
>CANQGH010000069.1 GCA_947601845.1 uncultured Bacilli bacterium
ACAGGAAAAGAAATAACAGGATTAGAGCCTTACAGACTTAGAAATATGAGATTTAAAAACAAATTTGGCGAATACGACATATTAAAAATTCAAAGTATCGAGCAAGAGCCAAGCGGAAAAATTATAATAAGTGTAAAAAATGTAGATGACAATCATATAAGCACAATGAAATTTGACAGCCTAAAACACTTTGAAAACACATTTAATTTACACCAAATGTAGCCAAAGTAGATTTTTATCGTCTATAAAGTAGATTTTTATCCCCTATAAAGTAGATTTTTATCCCCTATAAAACATATAAAAAGTAGATTTTTATCCCCTATAAAGTAGATTTTTATCCCCTTAATACCCACGCAAACCACCACCACACCGAAGCTAGAAAGGGGTCTAAAAGGTTAAAAGTTAAATTTAAAAAGAAGTTAAAAGGAAAACGCTCCAAAAAAGCAAAAATTATGCTAAAATTTAAATCATAGGGCGAGGTTACTCTTTGTCTGACACTTCGTTTAGACAAGAGAACTCGCAAGGGGAAAATTCCCCTTTGAACCCCTTAGCCAATCCATTGTTTTTACAGGAGTGTAAATGAAATCTTATAAAAGCATAAGAAAAACAATTCGTTTTACAGATGATGAGTTTTTAACCATTAAAGAAAAAATGGATTTAGGTAATTATTCTAACTTTACAGAATTTGCACTTCACTCAATGATTAATAAAAAACCAAGTAAAGCTAAGTCAATAAATAAAGAGTATTTATTAGAGCTTAATAGGATAGGCAATAATCTAAATCAGCTTACTAGAAAACTCAATAAAGGGGATAGACTGAATAATTTAGGTTTATCAGCGATTATCGATATTAGAGATAGCATTAACTCATTAAAAGAAAAGATATGATTGTAAAGTTTTTTAATACTAAAAAAGGGGGTGGAAATAGTGCTATCGATTATCTTTTAGATAAGAGAGTGGAACAAGGCACGAGCAGGATTTTACAGGGCGACGAGCAATTAACAAGAGATATAATTAAGAATATGAGCCAAAAGCATAAGACTTGCGTTGGCGTGTTAAGCTTTGAAGAGAAAGACATCGACGAGCAGTTAAAATTTAAGCTTATGGCGGACTTTGAAAAAGCGTTGATGACCGATGAAGCACAGGGCAGATATAATATTTTGTGGGTAGAACATAACGACAAGGAGCGGTTAGAGTTAAATTTCGTAATCCCTAAAATAGACCTACAAACAAAAAAGGCTTTAAACCCTTACTATCACAACGCAGATTTAAGCCGTATAGCATCGTGGCAAGATATTAAAAACATAGAGTATAACTTTAAAAATCCAAAAGACCCAAGCAAAGAGCAGACCATACAAGGCAGTAAAAAGCAAGTAGAAATTTATAAGGATTATGAGAAGCTAGACAACTTTTTACAGCAAGAAGTAAAAAACGGCACATTACAGAGCCGAGCCGAGATTATTAAATTACTACAAGATAACGGCGTAGAAGTTACAAGACAGGGCAAAGACTATTTAAGCATAAAATTACCAGACAACACCAAAGCAAAAAGATTTAAAGGAGGTATTTATAGCGATGAATTCCGAAGCATTGAAAGCATTAGAACAATCGGCGATGAACAAAAAGAGAGAGAACGAGAATTTAGTCAAAGAGATAATACGGCGGAACTTGAACGACTTAGAAATCAGTTTGAACGAGCATACAATGCAAAATCTAAATACTATAAGCGAGAATTTGAGAAAAGAGACCGACAGCATAAAAACAGATATGACAATTATCACACAGGAATTGATGAATTTAAAGCGAACGAACACAAAGCTGATAATTTCATTGATAATTCTATTTCTAGTGATTTTAGCCCTATCTCTGAAACTTCTAGGAGTGATATAGATGACAGCGTTAGAAATCGAATTGATGAAAGAGCTAGACAGCTTAGAGAACGAGAACAAGAAGCTATTAGAACAGCTAAAAGAACAAGAGCAGATTATAAACCAACTCAAAAAGAGCCAATACGACTTAACGAGAGAGAATACGCTTTACTTGCAGACAATAGAAAACAGCAACAAGAGCCTATCATCGATGAAAACTACATTAGAGAGCGAGAGAAACGAAAACGAGAAGCTATTAAACGAATTAGAGAGCTTAGGGAAGCAAGAGAGCGACAAAGAAATACAGAGCTTGAAGCAAGTATTAAACCAAGCTTTGAACGATTACGAGAAGTTAGAGAAGGCATTAAGCAGCAGCACGAACGACATACAATCTTTGCAGACATTTTTCGACAATCAGAAGCAAGTTTTAGAAAACACATTACAGGGCGAATACAAGAATTTGGACGACAATTTCAAAGGAATATTACAGAGTTTGGAGAGACACTTCGAGAACAGGGCAAACGAAGTATTAAAAGCGGTATCGATGAAGTTAGAGCGTTCATAAACAAGCATAAAAGAGAGCTTGAAAGGGTCTTGGAAAGGGAAAGACAAAGGCATAGAAGCAGGTAATAAAGGGCTTTTGAGAGCTTATAGACTATAAAAATAAAATTGTATTCTTTATAAGGGGATATTATTGATTTATTATCCCCAAAATAGTATAATAAAAAAGCCCCAAAGCTTTGCAGAGCTAAGGGGCAAATACTGTCAAAAGGGGGCTGATATGCGAAAGCATACTAAGCACCTACTGCTGAAATTATACCTAAATTTTAGGCTTTTTAAGCTTAAAGTGGAAGTTGAGATTAGGAAGTAGGCAAGAACGGGGGCGAAAGTCCCCGCCCTTTGGCAGTATAAAGCAATCAAAAGGGGATAAAATGGCTAAACTACCAGTCTATTACGATAATAAGATGAACCTATTAGCATTTAAAAACCTTGACAAAGTAGAAGCTAATTTATTTTTTAGCATAGTGGCAAGGTTTAATGACAAGGGGGCGGAAAAGCTCAAATTAAATTTTAGTGAGATAGCAGAGTTTATATCAGATAATAAATACACTAGCAAAGAATTATCAAAATTAATAAATGATGGCGTTGGTAAGGTAGTTCAATCGGCTATAAAATGGGAGATGACACCTACAAAAACCGCTTATTTTACCCTTTTTAATGAGTTCTTAGTTGATGATGAAAATAAGACCCTAGAAGCAAGTATTAACAGCAGATTTTTATTTATGCTAAATAATTTTAAAGACGGAAATTTTACAATGCTAGAATTAGCAGAGTTTAGCAGTCTTAAGAGTAAATACACACAAACTCTTTACAGGCTTTTAAAACAGTTTAGATTTACAGGCTTTAGGTCTATAAAATGGGCTGAGTTTATAGAGATTATGGATATACCGACAAGTTACCGAGCAAGAGATATAGACAAGCAAATTTTAAAACCAGCTATCGCAGAGCTTACACAGGAAGCCGACATTTTTAACCAAAACAACCCAATTTTTAAAAAATTAACCTATAAAAAAATAAGGGGAACAGGCAGGGGGCGACCTGTTGAAAGCATAGAATTTTACTTTATGCCTGAAACTAAAGACCCAAAAGAAGAAAAAAAGAACGAAAAAGCATTACAATACATAGCACAAGACATTAAAAAAGAACAAATGCTAAAAGAGTTAAAGCGAAGTAGCCAAGAACAACCTAAAAAAATCAATCCTTTTACAGGAAAAGAAATAACAGGATTAGAGCCTTACAGACTTAGAAATATGAGATTTAAAAACAAATTTGGCGAATACGA
>CANQGH010000070.1 GCA_947601845.1 uncultured Bacilli bacterium
TTTATTATCTTTTATAACAACATTTTTATAGTCATGTATTAAACTTTCTAACTCTTCAAAAATACTAGTATTATATTTTATACCATTTATTGTTCTTGTTATATTTTTATATATATAATTTTTTTCTATTAATTCATTTTCAATATAATACATTGTTTCTAATATTTGATTTAATGCTTGTTCATCTTCGCTTACATACATAATAAAACTGATACTCCTTTCTTGAATACCAGTTTATATTATTTCTGTTGAAGTTACCATTCTCTTTTTTTTCTTTGTCTACTTTATTGGGTACACTTCATTAGGAGGAAATAGATTTGTATCTTTTCTTATATTTAATACTTAGTTTGAGTATAATTTAAGGTTATAATAACTCCATACACTTCCGAATTAGCATTAGCCCTTATCATATCCCAACTATCAGTTGCAAAACTCTCTGGACTTACTTGCTAGTATCAATAACATACTCATCACCAATAACCCCTGTTCCACCAGTTATCTCTACATTAGCATTAAGATTGATTACAGGACGAACACCAAAAGAATCAACATCGTTCTCTAAAAATCGAGAGCCATTGCTAGAAATATTAGAAGAAGATATATAATAAATAGAAGAAACATAATAACCATCTGCATCATAGTATCTTGGAGTCATTGTCCAATATTGTGACCCAATATTTAAATAATTGTTACTATCCCCTTTTAAGCCAGCATATAATGCCTCATCGACCGTTATCAAGCCAATCGGATCATTAAGTGATGAATTCCCTTTATTGTTTTTTACAGTAAATAAATCATTACTTGCATTTGGACAACTAAATTGTGGTTGGTATGTTGCACCTATTCTCTCGTATGCCCCATAGCGAGTGCCCTTTATACCATATCCTTCACCATAAGATAAACTTCTATCATTACAAAAACCACTATCTGATATATAACTTGAATAAATACTTAGATTTAAATCATACCAACTGTCCAATTTACTTTTGATTGATGAACTAACATTGTTACTGTGTGCCTCTTTATAACTAGTAGAATAATAGGGAACATGTAGTTCAGCTTGCGTGACAGATAAATGGGTACGCCCATAATCATCTTCAGTTACTTCTACTTTTTTCAATTTAATAAGTCGTTTAGGGCTTGTTGTCGTATAATTAAGTGCAGTATAGTATCCATAATAGTCTGCATAACTTACAGAAAACTCCTGTTTAGGAACACTTTTCCAATTACTAAGATAGTAAGAGCCATCGCTACTATAGAAACTCATACTATCGGACACATAATAATTCCCAGAACTACCTGTCATTAGTACACTATAAACATCGCTATTTACACCCTTATACGAATAATCATCATAAACATAATCGTAAACATAATCTTTATATGTCCCTTTGCCATGCATATATCCCACATCTCCATTGTCACCATTATTAGAATTAAATTCACTACTTCCTACAGTGGCATTACTTCCTGTTGCATCAGCAGTTCTACCTTGATAAATCATCCTGACACTGCCATCTTCATTTATTCTTATTATTCTCCAGTAATATCCTGCAAAATATACATAATTGTTCTTAACATCTCCTCTAAAATAATATGTTGTCTTATTATCTTCGGTATTGGTACTTGTATAATATAATCCTTGTCCATTCGTATCACTACTAGGTTTTGAAAAATCTATATCTCTATCACTCTGAGCAACATTATCTGCTAATACCTTGGATACTAAAGTATTAACTTTTTTCTGTTTCACATTACTTTTCTCTGTTATTATGACTGGTTGGATATATGCTGTTGTAGTAGGTACACTACAACTACTTGATGTTTTACTATCTTCTACACTATAACTCATAAAACCCCTACTACATTTTGTCATCCCCCATATGCTTCCATCATTTCCAGAATTTTCATCATTTTCTACATTCACTATTCGGAAGGCTGGAGATACTCCGTAATCAAAATAAGCCCTAGATAAAGAACGATAGCCTTGAGGATACACAGTGTAGAAATAGCTAGCATCACTAGAATCGGCCGTCCGCAACCACCATTGAGTTGCAGTAATTCCTTTGTATTTTATAGTCCTACTATAATTACTGGTAGTGACTCCTATATTCTTATAATAGTCCAATTGTCTCGTTAAATCATATGCTGTGTCATCATCTATTGTAGGAAAACCTCCTTGTGCCCACACTTCATGTGGCGCTAATAAGTAAAGTTTATCTTTAGTTTTATAGTTTGCGCTAGCTCCAGACTCATGCCCAGATATAACATTGGTTTCTATTATTACCGTTTTTAAATCATCTGGTAATGCTTCATATATATCTTTATTTATATATGTCCTCATGTCACTCTTTTCCCAACCGCCACTGTTTGTACCACTGTAATTCATGTAATGATTTGCTATGATATCTGTAAACTCTACTACAAAACCACATGCTGTTTGGGAAAAGTTTTCTGTATCTTTACATGCATCTGGCGTTGATTTATTGGCCAATCGTAATGTAAATGTGCCAAAACCTTCTAGAGTTACTTTCCTTGTGTCTCCTACTTGATAGGCATCTGAATCAATATTTTTGGCTATTGTATCCCAACTATCAGTTGCAAAACCTTTTGGTGTTGAATATAAAGCATTATATTCATCGGTTGTTAATAATCTGGCTTTAGTATTAATTGTTGTTCCTCCCGCTGCATTTAAGGCTGCCTTGGCTTTTGGCAAATAGGTATTATCTATAAAATATCCTATATTTCCACTAGTAAATGTATCATATTCAGTGGCTCCACTTCCAAAAGCTACTTTATATGCCTTTGTTGAATCTGTTGTATATTCTCCGGTACTAGTTAATAATGACTTACTTAATAATGTTACTAAGTTTTCATTTTTACCACTAGCTTTAGTTACTGTCCATTTACTTCCATCTAATAATGTTACTTCATCTCCTACTTTATATTCTTCATATGAAGTTGGTACTGGACTTGGGTTATTTGAAGTATTTGGTTCATTCTCTAAATATACAAAGGTTAACATAACACTTTTCTTTGTGTTTTCTATATTGGTTACGCCACTGGCATAATTTATTGTTACTGTTACGGTGTTACTCTCTCCTGGGTTAAGTTGTGTCCCTTCACTTACTCCTGTATAACTATACGTTATTAATTTATTATCATCTTCTATTACTTCTACATTTCCTAATTTGGCTTTTAAATTTCCTTGGTTCTCTAATACAATGGTACATGTTATCTTTGATGATGAATCTCCTAATGTCCCATTTATTACAGCTGTATTAGATATAAAGTTAGTTGAATCTACTTTAGCTGTTCCTGTAGTTGTACAATTCATACTCTTTATCTTTACTATCCAACTTCTATCGATTGTTGCTATTCCATCTAGATCCATATGTTGTGATAATGCTGCATAGCCTAGACTCATTACAAATATTAAGACTATTATTGATGTCGTTATTATCCTTCTTTTATTTACTCCTCTTATTATTCTTTTCACCCTTACCATCTCCGTATATAGTTTATTCTATATACCATTATACCCCCCCCCCCTATGATTTTGCAAGTATAAATTTTACTCC
>CANQGH010000071.1 GCA_947601845.1 uncultured Bacilli bacterium
AAATAAAAAAACAGTTGAACGACTTAATGTCTATAAGCATATTTAAATTGACATTTCATTTTTCAATTAAATTTGTTAAGATACTAACAAATATACATGGACATAATTTAAAAAATTTGATAAAATACTTACGAAAAATGTGAACTAATTGTTAATATTAAAAAAAAGTGCTAAAATAATAAGTGTTGGAGTGGTCTTGTTTATGTTAAAAACCAAAGATATATTAGATGAAAAAAATAAAATTTTAAGAACTAAGAGCAAGGAAGTTACTTTCCCTATGGACAAAGAAGATTTAAAAAGAATTGATGAAATGGTTGAGTATTTAACTAATAGTCAAATTGAAGAATTAGCTGAAAAATATGATTTACGTCCCGGTATGGGAATGGCTGCTATTCAACTAGGTGTTCCTAAAAGATATTTAACAATTGTTCATGAAGTTGATGAAGGGGTTTTTGATACTTATGTTATTGTTAATCCTAAAATTGTAAGTAATTCTACAGAAAAGATTTATGTTGAAGATGGTGAAGGATGTTTAAGTATTAATAGAGAAACAATCGGTATTGTACCAAGGTATGCAAGAGTAACAGTTGAAGGTTATGATACCGAAGGTAATAAAATAAGCATTAGGGCAAGAGAAGAATTAGCTATCGCTTTTCAACATGAAATTGATCACTTAAATGGAATCTTATTTGTAGATCGTATTGACAAAAAAGATCCTTACAAAGATAAAGACAAATATAGAGCAATCTAAATAAATGATAAATAAAAAGATAAAAAGAATATATTTTTGATATAAAATCTCAAATATATTCTTTTTATATAGTTTATCATCATAAATAAATTGATTAACCTATTCGGAAAGCTGGCGCTACCCCGTAAGCAGTCTTATCAGCATAAATGCTGCCCCAATCGCCATTCCCCATCACATTGTAGAAAGCGGAAGTATTACTAGAATTGGCCGCCCGCAACCACCAATAATATGCACTGCCATTTCTATTTTTTTTAGCCCCACTATAGTTATTGGTATTTACATTATTCTGCTCATAATAATCTAGTTGGCGTGTTAAATCATATGCTGTATCATCACTTATTTTATTTGAACTTCCTTGTGCCCATACTTCATGTGGTGCTAATAAGTAAAGTTTATCTTTAGTTTTATAATTTGCACTTGCTCCTTTCTCATATCCCGATATAACATTAGTATCTATTATTACTGCTTTTAAATCATCTGGTAAAGCTTCATATATATCTTGATTTACATATTCTCGCATTTCACTTTTTTCCCAACCACCACTATTTGTATTACTTGAATTCATCACATGTGTTGTTATTATATCTTTAAACTCTACTACAAAGCCACATGCGGTTTGGGAAAAGTTTTCTGTATCATTACACTCCTTTGGCGTTGATTTATTGGCCAATCGTAATGTAAATGTTCCAAAGCCTTCTAGAGTTACCTCTCTTGTGTCTCCTACTTGGTACACATCTGAATTAACATTCGCCTTTATTGTTTCCCAACTATCGGTTGCAAATGATACTGGTTTTGGTTTGGGTACAACATTGTTCTTCTCTGTTATTATGACTGGGCGGATATATGCTGTTGTAGTAGGTGCACTACAACTACTTGATGCTTCACTATCACCTACACTATAACTCATAAAGCCACTACTACATTTTGTCATCCCCCATATGCTTCCATCATTTCCAGAATTTTCATCATTTCCTACATTTCCTATTCGGAAAGCTGGCGCTACCCCGCGAGTATAAGAAGCAGCATCGGCGTCCCAATCGCCATAAATATCAACATCGAAGAAACTGAGAGCCGTAAGAGAATAGGCCGCCCGCAACCACCAATAATCTGCACTGCCATTTCCTGGCTTATACTTTTTAGCCCCACTATAATTGCTTGTATTGACATTATTCTTTTCATAATAATCTAGTTGGCGTGTTAAATCATATGCTGAATCCCACATATTTTCATCAGCCCACACTTCATGTGGTGCTAATAAGTAAAGTTTATCTTTAGTTTTATAATTTGCACTTGCTCCTTTCTCATATCCCGATATAACATTAGTATCTATTATTACTGCTTTTAAATCATCTGGTAAAGCTTCATATATATCTTGATTTACATATGTCCTCATAGCACTCTTTTCCCAGCCACCACTAGTTGTATTACTTGAATTCATCTCATGCGTTGTTATGATATCTGCAAACTCTACTACAAAACCACATGCTGTTTGTGAAAAGTTTTCTGTATTTTGACAAGCAGTTGGAGTTGATTTATTGGCTATACGTAATGTAAATGTGCCGAAACCTTCTAGAGTTACTTTCCTTGTATCTCCTACTTTGTACACCTCTGAATTAATATTCTTGGATATTGTCTCCCAACTATCGGTTGCAAAACTTTTTGGTGTTGAATATAAAGCATTATATTCATCGGTTGTTAATAATCTTGCTTTGGTATTAATTGTTGTTCCTCCCGCTGTATTTAATGCGGCCTTGGCCTTTGGTAAATAGGTATTATCTATAAAGTATCCTATATTTCCACTAGTAAGTGTATCATATTCAGTAGCTCCACTTCCAAAAGCTACTTTATATGCCTTTGATGAATCAGTTGTATATTCTCCGGTACTTGTTAATAGGGCTTTACTTAATAATGTTACTAAGCCCTCATCTTTACCACTAGCTTTAGTTACTGTCCATTTACTTCCATCTAATAATGTTACTTCATCTCCTACTTTATATTCTTCATATGAAGTTGGTACTGGACTTGGGTTATTTGAAGTATTTGGTTCATTCTCTAAATATACAAAGGTTAACATAACACTTTTCTTTGTGTTTTCTATATTGGTTACGCCACTGGCATAATTTATTGTTACTGTTACGGTGTTACTCTCTCCTGGGTTAAGTTGTGTCCCTTCACTTACTCCTGTATAACTATACGTTATTAATTTATTATCATCTTCTATTACTTCTACATTTCCTAATTTGGCTTTTAAATTTCCTTGGTTCTCTAATACAATGGTACATGTTATCTTTGATGATGAATCTCCTAATGTCCCATTTATTACAGCTGTATTAGATATAAAGTTAGTTGAATCTACTTTAGCTGTTCCTGTAGTTGTACAATTCATACTCTTTATCTTTACTATCCAACTTCTATCAATTGTTGCTATTCCATCTAGATCCATATGTTGTGATAATGCTGCATAGCCTAAACTCATTACAAATATTAAGACTATTATTGATGTTGTTATTATCCTTCTTTTATTTACTCCTCTTATTATTCTTTTCA
>CANQGH010000072.1 GCA_947601845.1 uncultured Bacilli bacterium
ATATATAAAGTAACAGTAGCTAATCAAGGAACATTAGATGCCATTATTCAAAATATTGCTTCAAGTGAATTAGGAAGTGATGCCATCAAGTTTAAAATAGATGGAATCAAGATAGGAGATAAATTAGCTAAAGGGACAACAACTACTTTTAATATTACGATAAGTTATGATAGTAGTATTACTTCACAACCTAGTCTAACCGATAATAAATTAACGTTAGATGTCACTTATGTTCAAGATTTAGGAAATAATATACCAAGTAGTGGTTTTGATATAACCCCAATTCGACTATCTAGAAAGATATTACAAGATAATACACCACAGAGTGATACTAATATTGATTTTTCCAAAGTAAATAGCGATACCAATGGTAAAGGTTTATATTATACTAATAAGAATACAGAAGATGGAAAGACAACTTACTATTTTAGAGGAGCAGTCACCAACAATTATGTATATTTTGCAGGATACTATTGGCGAATCATAAGAATAAATGAGGATGGAAGTATAAGACTTATATATCAAGGAACAACTCCTGATGCAACAAAAAGTAATGCGCAAATAGGAACAAGTGCTTTTAACTCTATACCCGGAGATAACGCCAATGTAGGATATATGTATGGGGAACCTACTACTTACATTGATGGATATGATAACTATAGTGGTTGGTTATGGACAAGTACTGCAGGAACAGTAAAGATGTCTAAAACATATTCTTTTGATAAAACAACAGGAATATATACTTTAACTGGAACAATTGTAGATGGAAAATATACAAGTGAGTATTATAATTATTACACATGTTATTCTAGCACCGGAACAACATGTAGACACATGTTAAAATTAACGGAAACAAGGCAAGAAGGAAATACATATCAAGTATGGGCAGCAGAGACACATTCAGGATATTACTCTACAAGTTATGAACAAGCCCTTAAGAATGAAGTGGATTCTAACATCAAAACATATTTAGAGAATTGGTATCAAAGTCACTTATTAAGTTATGATGATTATATATCAGATACTGGCTTTTGTAATGATAGAACATTATACAGTGGAACAGGTATAGGAAGAACAACTACCTATTATGGTCCAGCTGGAAGATTATATAGTGATGGGCATAGGTCACCGCAGTTTGCATGTCCAGAACCATCACATGATTTATTTACCGTGGATAATGTTAAGGGGAATAGCATGTCCAACTACAAAGTAGGATTAATAACGGCTGATGAAGCTACCTATGCAGGTGGAGTATATGGTGTAGCTAATAGTAATTATTATCTATACACTGGGGTCCATTATTGGACCATGAGCCCCTTCTACTTCTACTCTGGCAATTCCGGCGCGTTCGATTGGTACGTTGTCTCGACTGGGCGCCTCAGCAACACGCACGTTTGGAATGGTATCGGTGTTCGACCTGTTATTAACCTTAGCCCCAATGTTGAAGTAACAAGTGGTAATGGTACTTCTACCTCACCTTATGTAATAAAAACAAATTAAAAATAGAAAAATTAAAATTTTACTAAAATTGAATATTGAAATAAAAAGGGGATACAAATCATAAAAATTCTCTAAGGAGAAAATTTAGATTTGTATTTTTTTAATGGTTTAAAATAAAAAATTGGCCATTTTTCTTAATTTCATTAGTGTGATATAGTGCTAATGAAGGAGGAGATTAGACAATGAAAATTAGAGGTGAAATTTATCAAGAACTGTACGAATTAGAAAGAGATAAAGAACAAGTATTTTCGATAAAAGAGTTAAATAAAGGGGAGAAAGCCAGTTTATTATCAGATATTATGTTTAAAAGCATGTTTCAAAATGATGAGAGGATAAGATATTCATGTAGATTATTATCCCATTTATTAGATATGGAGTATAAAGAGTTATTAAGTAAGATAAAATTAGTAAAGAATGATGTAAATAAGAAATATAATAATGATAAAAATGAACGATGTGATTATGTAGCGGAGATAGATGGAAGCATAATAAATATAGAAATTAATAATAATAGTAGTGTTACTACTATGGAAAGAAATTTAGAATATGCTAGTAGACTATATGCTAAGAAGACAAAAGTAGGAACGAAGTATAGATATACCCAAACGATACAGTTTAATATCAATAATTTTGCATTTAAAGGTAATGAAGATATAATAGATATATATTATATGCAAAATAAAAGATTGATAAAATTAACGAGTAAAATAATAATAGTAAATATATATGTACCAAAATTGAGACAAAAGTATTATAATGAAGGTATAGATAGCTTAAATGAATTAGAGAGGTGCATATTAGCATTAATAGAACCTAATATAAAGTTATCAGAAGAATTGATAATGGGAGATAAGGTAATGGAAGACTATGTAAAAGAGGCCGTAGAGGTATGTAGTGAAGAGAGTTTTGGGGAATCATATGATAAAGAGGTAGCGTTACAAGAGCAAGCAAGGAATGATGGGTATGAAGAAGGCCTTAGTGCTGGTGTAGAAAAAGGACTTGAAGAAGGAATTGAAAAGGAAAAAGTCATTCGCTCTCGTGAAATAGCTTTATCCATGTTAAAAGAAAACATAGATGTTAATGTAATAGCTAAATGTACAGGATTATCAATAGAAGAAATAAATAATTTACAATGATTTAAATACTTGTTAAATACTAGCCAAGGTTAGTATTTTTTTCTTGCCAAAACCGATGGGGGGGGGGTATAATGGTATATAGAATAAACTATATACGGAGATGGTAAGGGTGAAGAAAAAAATAGTAATAATCACATTAAGTGTATTAGTATTAATTATGGTAATAGGTTATGCAACATTTAGTACTAATCTAAAGATAAATGGGACAGCTAATATTGCTTCTACTTGGAAAGTAGTATTTACTAAGATAGAAG
>CANQGH010000073.1 GCA_947601845.1 uncultured Bacilli bacterium
ATCGTTTGGGTATATCTATACTTTGTCCCTACTTTTGTCTTTTTAGCATATAGTCTACTAGCATATTCTAAATTTCTCTCCATAGTAGTAGCACTACTATTATTATTGATTTCTATATTAATTATGCTTCCATCTATCTCCGCTACATAATCACATCGCTCGTTTTTATCGGTATTATATTTCTTATTTACATCATTCTTTACTAATTTTATCTTACTTAATAACTCTTTATACTCCATATCTAATAAATGGGATAATAATCTACATGAATATCTTATTCTCTCATCATTTTGAAACATGCTTTTAAACATAATATCTGATAATAAACTGGCTTTCTCCCCTTTATTTAATTCTTTTATCGAGAATACTTGTTCTTTATCCTTTTCTAATTCGTATAGTTCTTGGTAAATTTCACCTCTAATTTTCATTGTCTAATCTCCTCCTTGACTAGCACTATATCACACTAATGAAATTAAGAAAAATGGCCAAATTATGATTTTAAACCAACAAAAAAATACAAATCTAAATTTTGCTTTTAGGCAATCATTAGATTTGTATCACCTTTTTATTTCAATATTCATTTTTAGTAAAAGTTAACTTTTTTTATAATAACTTAAAGATACTCCACTAGATGCAATATTACTCTCAATTACTATATTGCTATCTCCTGTACGTGTTTTAACATTTGGTAAGATAATAGGTTCATTTATTGAACTATTTAATTCATAATAAATAGTAACAGGTGTCTTCTTACTTGCTTGTTCCTCTAAATAACTTTTCCATTCACTTACATTCTTTACCTTGTTTGTCGTAATAATAAAAGCTGCTGAACTATCACTATAACCATATATTCCATTACCATCTCTATCTTTATAATTACTATTTCCTAAATTAGTATATGGAAAATGGGTTGACAATAATGCCGTATTGGTCTTATTTATTTTCCCTCCGGTTAAATTAGATAATTCTGTTTGATTTATAAAGCAATTTAAGGACTTACCAGAAGTAGAACTACTACAAGTCCAATTCTCTTTACCATTAAAACTATATACCCCTATTTTCCTTACTACTCTTTTATTTGCAAAATCGATATAATCACTACTACTTCCCACTTTCCTTAATGGTTCGCCTGTCTCAATATTAGCAGTATTACTCTCTCTAAAATCAATTCCTGCCATTGATATAGATTTATTATTTGTAACATTATTATCTTGAGATAATAATAAAATTCTTATATATTTGGTAGCTTTTCTAAAAGGATAACCGGCATTTACTGAAGAATTAATTCCATTAATAGTAGATGAATATTTGTACCACTCTGTAGGAAGTGTTTTATTAGTTAATATACTATAATTATAGGTATTCGCATTAGCGCTTTGTGACAATTCTGTTCCGGCTGGTATAGTTCCATGATTCCACTCTTCTTTTAAAGTTATGGTATTATGTACTTTATCTACCATATCATAGGTATATAAATCCATCCATACATTTTGCGAATATGTTAATGGTGGATATAAGTAACCCGTACTATCTTTATAATTCCAAAAAATTAGCCCTCGCTGATAATACGGCGTATCGGCATTTACTACAAACGATGATACATCATCTAAATATACTATTTTGTCGCCATCATTTAAATCTTGTTTTAATGTGGTTAATGTATTTCCAACATATCTAACATTATCAGCAATAATTAGTTCTTTATCTATATCATATTCCGCTAATCCTATGTAATAAGTAACATTGGTATTTCCTAAGTTTTTTAAATACATGGAATAGTTATAGGTTTTAGTGGGATCCACTTCTATCAAATTGCCAGTAATAATAAATAAATAATTATTTGTACTATAACTAAAACTTCCTTTTATATCACTAGATGGGGTATCTGTAGAATAATTAAATGAACCAAAATTAGTATTATTACCTAATTCGCCATAACCATTAGTTACTAAGTTACCACTACTGGAATCAATATTAATCCCATCTTCACCAAAAGATTCAATAGATACTGGTTTATCGGGACTTGGTGTTCCATTTTGGATACTATTGCCATATATTAAATAATTATTTAATACTCTTCCTACACTATCTTTAAGACTTAAATTATTACTTCCTGATACTGTAGTTAATGTTGGACCTGTTATTGTTAAGTCTTCACCATTAATAGATTGTCCTAGATTTTGGGTGTATGTTACACCCAAACTTAAATCGTTTCTTAAGTCTCCAGGTTGACTTGTGACTGTTGCTAAATAACCTATTTCTACCGTTATTATTTTACTTGTTTGCTTATTTAACTTATCTCCCTTTTTGATCCCTGTTATATTAAAATATATTCCATCACTTCCCGTTTCACTAGCTGTAATTTCATTTACTATTGCGTCTAGTGTTCCTTGGTTAGATACAGTGATATTATAGATGATCTTATCGCCTGGTAATTTAAAGTCCACATTAAAACTAGCAAATGTTCCACTTATTTGAGGAGGAGTGGTTACGGTTACTCCACTTGTTTTACTTACCTCTTCTATTTTGGTAAATAAGATATTCCAAGTAGAAGCGATATTAGCTGTTCCATTTATTTTTAAATTATTACTAAATGCTGCATACCCTATTACCATAATTAATACTAATAAACTTAATGTGATTATTACTATTTTTTTCTTCACCCTTACCATCTCCG
>CANQGH010000074.1 GCA_947601845.1 uncultured Bacilli bacterium
ATATTTATAATTTTTATATAATGTTACAAATTAGTTAAAAGTTTGTTATATTTTTTTGCAAAAAACCTAAACTCAAAATTATTTTTTATTGACTATTATCGTAATTTTATATATAATTGATACTGCATATTCAATGAACAGCGCATCTTTTACAAAGATTAATGTGTTTATTAAGTTTATAAGTAATCTAGCTGTGGGTGAAAGTATTAAAATAAACTCCCTAGTCATTGGTAAAAGATAAGTCCAGAGTTTATGTAAATAAATAAAGGAGGTATAAAATGTCAAGGTATACAGGACCAAGTTACAAACAAGCTCGTCGTGTTGGCTTTTCCGTTTTAGAAAATGGTAAGGATATAGCAAGACGTCCATATGGACCAGGACAACATGGAGCTGACAGGAAAAGTAAACTTTCAGATTATGGTGTACAGTTAAAAGAAAAACAAAAAGTTAGATTCATGTATGGTATGAATGAAAAACAATTTAGAAAAACATTTAACGAAGCTCAAAAGATCGAAGGTATTACTGGTGAAGTATTCTTAAAATTACTAGAATCAAGACTAGATAACTTAGTTTATCGTTTAGGTTTAGCATCTACAAGACGTGCTGCTAGACAATTAGTAAATCATGGTCATATTACTGTTGATGGAAAGAAAGTTGATATTCCTTCATACAGAGTTAAACCAGGATCAACTATCGCAGTAAAAGATAGTTCCAAAGATTTAAAAGTAATTAAAGAATCATTAGAAAAAGTTACTAACAGAGTAGAATTTGTAACATTTGATGAAAACAAGCTTTCTGGTACTTATGTAAGATTACCTGAAAGAGGAGAATTAAACGCAGATATTAATGAATCTCTAATCGTTGAATTCTATAACAGATAGTAAAATTAATGAAAAGAATGGTGTCAAAACATCATTCTTTTTTAGTTTGTTCTTATTACATATGGACTACTACTTGTTCCGTTACCACTTATGACTTCTACGTTAGGGTTAAGGTTGATGACGGGGCGCACACCGAGACCATTCCAACCGAGCGAGTTGTAGAGGAGCCCAGTCGAGCGAACGCTCCAATCGTTCGCGTTGGAATAGCCAGAGCCGAAGTAGAAGGGGCTCATGGTCCAATAATAGGTTCCAGTATATAGATAATAATTACTATTTGCTACCGCATATACTCCACCTGCATAGGCAGCCTCATCATTGGTTATTAATCCCACTTTGTATTTAGACATTCCATTTCCTTTAGAATTATCAACTGTAAACAAATCATGTGATGGTTCTGGGCATGCGAATTGCGGTGTTTTTTTATAATATACTCTGCCTGCAGAACCATAATAGGTAGTTGTTCTTCCTATACCATTTCCACTGTATAATGTCCTATCATTACAAAAGCCTGTATCTGCTATATAAGCATCATAACTTAATAAGTGACTTTGATACCAATTCTCTAAATAAGTTTTAATAGTAGAATCTACTTCATTCTTATGGGCTTGTTCATATGATGTGGAATAATATCCTGAATGTGTTTCGGCTGCCCATACTTGATATGTATTTCCTTCTTGCCTTGCTTCTGTTAATTTTAACATGTGTCTACACGTTGTTCCGGTACTAGAATAACATGTGTAATAATTATAATAATCACTTGTATATTTTCCATCTACAATTGTCCCTGTTAATGTATATATTCCTGTATTTTCATTAAATGAATATGTTTGTGACATTTTCACTGTTCCTGTTGTCTCTGTCCATGCCCAACCACTATAGTTACCATATCCATCACTATAGGTAGTAGGTTCCCCATACATATATCCTACATTGGCATTATCTCCTGGCATTGAATTAAAAGCACTTGTTCCTACTTGAGCATTACTTCCTGTGGCACTAGGGCTTGTTCCTTGATAAATTAATCGTATTGAACCATCTTCATTTATTCTTATTATTCGCCAATAATATCCTGCAAAATATACGTAATTATTTGTGACTGCTCCTCTAAAATAGTAAGTTGTCTTTCCAGCTTCTGTATTCTTATTAGTATAATATAAACCTTTACCATTGGTATCGCTATTTACTTTGGAAAAATCAATATTAGTATCACTTTGAGGTGTATTATCTTGTAATATCTTCCTTGATAGTCGAATTGGGGTTATATCAAAACCACTACTTGGTATATTATTTCCTAAATCTTGGACATAAGTTACATCTAATGTTAATTTATTATCAGTTAAGCTTGGTTGGGAAGTAATACTACTATCATAACTGATTGTAATATTAAAAGTAGTTGTTGTACTTTTAGCTAGTTTATCTCCTATCTTAATGCCATCTATCTTAAACTTAATCGCATCACTTCCTAATTCACTTGAAGCAATATTTTGGATAATGGCATCTAATGTTCCTTGATTAGCTACTGTTACTTTATATATTATCTCATCTCCTGGAAGTTTAAAATCTACATTAAAGGTTACACTTGTTCCACTTGCTATAGGGTTATCTGTAACTGTTACTCCACTACTCTTACTTACCTCTTCTATTTTAGTAAATACTACTTTCCAAGTAGATGCAATATTAGCTGTTCCATTTATCTTTAAAGAAGAGCTAAATGTGGCATAACCTATTACCATAATTAATACTAATAAACTTAATGTGATTATTACTATTTTTTTCTTCACCCTTACCATCTC
>CANQGH010000075.1 GCA_947601845.1 uncultured Bacilli bacterium
TGATTATTTCGCGCCGTGGGATCCGGGTCTGAGCTTTGCTCAGACCCATTGGTTTTCCTTTTTGACCCGGCAATACGCTTTTGGGATCCACCCGTGATGCTCATAGTTTATTCTTGGCACAGTATTGCCGCATATTGGTGCTGCCGGTTTCAATCCAAAAAGCGGTGTATGCATAGCGGTCGACGACCGCCTCCGCCTGTACCCCCTCACCGAGGCGTTTGACCCAGTCGTCCTTACGGTACTGGGTGCAGAAGATGGTGGATGTCGTATCAGACCGCCTCTCCATCAGCTCGAACAGGAAATGGAGTTCTGCATCCGATATGTCTGATACGAGCCATTCGTCCAGGATCAGGAGGGGGATCCTGCTGTACTGCTCAAGCAGTTTTTTCTGTTTACCTGCAACCACGGTGGAGTCCCCATACTCCATCAGCAGGTCAGGCAGCCTGATGTAGCGTACCCTGACGTGGTTCAGGCATGCCTCCTTCCCCAGTGCGCAGGCCAGGTATGTCTTCCCGGAACCGGTGAACCCCTGGAGGATGATGCTCTGGTGCAGACGGATGTACTGGCCGCCGAACAGGTTTTCCAGGAGTTCCCTGTCCAGCCCCCTGTTGGCATAGATGACCCCATGCCGGGTTGCCTGTGGGAAACGGAGCTTTGCCGACTGGATCAGACGCTGTATCTTCCCGTTGTATTTCTCCTGGTAAATGTAATCCACAAGCCGTTGTATCCTTTCATCGAACGGGAGGGCCATTGTTGCGGGATCCTCCTGCTGTGCCTCCAGGCCTGCCACTGCCTCCCCCAGGTTGATTTCCCGCAGCTTGCGCCTGGTTTCCTCATTGACCATCGCTTCCACCTCCATAATAGCTGCTCCCCCTCAGGTATCCCATGGGGGGATGGGCATTTTCACCGGCTTTCTTGCGTTCCATGTAAATTTCATCTTGATTCGAGGCAAGGATGGAACTAAGATGGTGGTAACGGGGCTTTTTAATCCCGCTGGTGATGGCAAACTCACAGGCAGCTTCCAGGCGCGCTTCGGAGTACTTGTTGCCCAGTCTCAGGACGGCCAGCGCAGGGTTATAGCCCTGTTCCTTTATGGCCACACCCTCAAAGATCCGGTCGACCGCCAGGGCCGTGTAACTGCCTATGGATTTCGCCCAGCTTCTGATCCGGGCATCATCCCAGGGGGAGAACCGGAACTGGTCCGGCATGTCTTCGGGATGGGTGGAGTACTGGTTCCTCCTGCCGGCCGGGAACCGGTTATGGGTCGCAATACGGGTGTCCCCGCTGTAAATCTCCACGGTGCTGTCAGTGACTTTCAGGTCCACACTCCTGCGTGCATACTGGTAAGGGCAGGAGTAGCGGTTATACTCAAACACGACATGGTAATCAACGTTTACTTTCCTGCCATAAACCCAGGTGGAAATCTCATAAGGGATGGCGGGCAGGGGATGGAGGAAAGGCTTTTCGTCCAGATAGGCCCCATAACGGCTGCCTTCCCTTTTCTGGAAACTCCCATGGTTGAAGTCATGGAGTTTTTGGGATACGGCGTCCTTCAGGCCTTGAAAGGAATAAAACACCTCATTCCTGAGCCTGGCGATGATGGACGTGGCGATCTTGCCGACCGTGCCCTCCACGGAGGCTTTTTGTTTCGGCTTGCGGACGCCGGCCGGCATGATGGCTGTCTGGTAGTGGCTCCCAAGGGCCTCATATTCATCCGTCAGGATGACCTCCCCTTCCTTTGGATGGGACACAACACCGGCCTTGAGGTTGTCGCAGATAAGGCGGGTGGCAATCCCACCGAAGAATTCATACATATGGATGTGGGCACGGAGGAAACTGTCCATCTTCATATCCAGGCAGGGCTCCACATAGGAATACTGGCTGTAGGGAAGCGTCCCGACAAACAGGTATACAGGCACGGATTCTCCTGTGGAAATGTCAATATAGTTCATGGAGGGCCCGGACCAGTCCACTTCCACGGAAGTCCCCGGTTTATGTTCCAGGTGGTTTGTGAGTTTGTTCACAACCGTGTAGTCGCTGTATCCCTGGCAGAATTTCGTATATCCTACGGGGATCCCGCCGGACGCCCGGCATCTGTCCTGGTATTCCTGCCAGAGGAGTTTCAAGGTTACCCCTGTACGCTTCAGTTCCTGGTGGACATACTCGTAATCCGGCCTGTCATACATATCCTCCAGGGTGAATTTTTCCGGATAGAATTTACGGTAAACCGCATCTTCATCCATCTGGGCGACATCACCGTAGGATATGCCCATCCTGTCAGCGATGTGGAACACATCACCGACAGAGTTTTTTGAGATGTGCCTGCTTGCGGCGATTGCATTCCGCCCCATTCCGGCGTTCCGAAGCTCCAATATAAGCTTCACGTTAATCTTGTTGGCCATGTTTTCGGCCTCCTTTCGTAGAGTCGGAGACAATTCTCCAACAAGGATTCTACAAAAGAATGGCCAGACAGACAACGGCCTAACCGCCGGGCATGGGGTGGATCTGTTGCGTGAACTGGTCAAGGGTGGATCTCATGCGTGTACTGGTGGATCTCAAAAGCGTACTGGTAGCCCTCACAACGCGAAATAATCA